>URVD01000179.1 GCA_900551195.1 uncultured Collinsella sp. | reverse complement strand
GGTTGGAGCTGGGCGGGCGGCCTCGGCGGCCTCGAAGCCCTGGCGCTCCTTAAACTGGAAGATGCCGGCAAAGATAACGGCCGGGAACGTCTGGATGGCATTGTTGTAGCTGAGCACGCAGTCGTTGTAGCTCTGGCGTGCGTAGCTAATCTTGTTCTCGGTATCCTCGAGCGACGCCTGCAGCTGCGTAAAGTTGGTGTTTGCCTTAAGGTCGGGATAGGCCTCGGCTACGGCGAAGAGCTGGCGCAGCGCACCGGTCAGCACGTTATCGGCTTCCATCTTGGCCTCGGGCGTGGTGGCCTTGACGGCGGTGTTACGCGCGCTGATCACGGCGGCGAGCGTGTCCTGCTCGTGTTTGGCGTAGCCCTTGACGGTCTCGACCAGGTTAGGGATCAAGTCGTTGCGGCGCTGCAGCTGCGTGTCGATGTTCTGCCAGGCGTTATCAATGCGATTGCGCTTGGTGACCATGTTGTTGTAGATGCCGGCGATGGCGCAGACAATCACAATGACAACAACGATGCCGATGATGACGGTAATCATGATGTCTCCGTTTCGAATGGCCGCGGCGGCATGCGCCAGCTGCCGTTGGTGTAACGCTACTAGTATACCCGCAACCTTTGGCGATACCGAACTTTCCGGTAAGCGTTATGTTTCCACCAAGGTGAGGCCATTCGCCAGGGGGCGGGCGATACAGGTGTAAGATATGCGACAGATTAGTGAGCGATGTCTTTTCCTTGAGGAGGGCGATACGTATGGACCTTCGCATCAAGAAAACCTATCGGGCCCTGTTCGAGGCCTTTACTGAGCTGCTCGAAGAGCATCGGTTTGAGGACGTGACGGTTGCCATGCTGTGCGACCGCGCTATGATTCGTCGGACGACGTTCTACAAGCACTTCCGCGACAAAAACGATTACTTTGCCTTCTATATCGATGAACTCATGTCGGGCCTGCCGCAAAAGCGGGCCGATGCGGATGGCGCGGAGGGCGCCGAGGACGTGCGCGCGCTTCGCCACGAAGTGTTCGCCGATGCCATGGATCTGATTCTGGCGCATGAGCAGCTCATGGATAACATTTTGGCGAGCAGCATGTCGGGCATGCTGACCAGCATGATTTGCGATCGCATTGCCCGCTCTATCCGCGATCGTGTGATGAGTGCGCTTGACGAGGACGCGCTTGCGCCCGTATCGCTCGAGACGACGTCTGAGTTTGTCGCCGGCGGCATTATTCGGCTCTTTACCATGTGGTGGGAATCGGGCCACGTACTAGAGCGCCGATCCGAAATCGCCGACGTGGTCGATGCGCTGTTCGAGCGGACCATGACGCCGGTGCATCACTAAAAGTGGCGGAGAGAGGGGGATTCGAACCCCCGGAACGCTCTCGCGCTCAACGGTTTTCAAGACCGCCGCATTCAACCGCTCTGCCATCTCTCCGTGAGTCGTAATGATAGCATCGTTTTGGATTTGCAACAGGGAAGGCGAACGATGACGATCACCGAAATCGACGAGAAGTTCATGCGCGAGGCGCTGGCGGAGGCGCGAGCCGCCGCTGCGGTGGGCGAGGTACCGATTGGTGCCGTGGTGGTGCGCGCGGGTGAGATTGTTGCGAGGGCTCACAATCGCCGCGAGCTCGACCAGGACCCTTCGGCGCATGCCGAGTTTGCGGCCCTATGCGCCGCCGCGCAGTCGCTCGGTCGCTGGCGCCTTTCCGATTGCACGGCCTACGTAACGCTCGAGCCTTGCTGCATGTGCGCGGGGCTTATGGTTAACGCGCGCGTGGGGCGCTGCGTGTACGGCGCGGCCGATGCTAAGGCGGGCGCTCTGGGTTCGCTGTATGACCTGAATGCCGATTCGCGCCTGAATCATCGGTTTAACGTGACCGCCGGCGTGCTGGCAGACGAGTGTCGTGAGGTGTTGAGCAGCTATTTTAGTAGGCTGCGTGGCACCGATGGTGCTGGCTGCGGTTGTGGGGCCGATCTTGAAGCACACGCCGCTCACGCCGCAGCACTTGCAGGTGCCGGTGAGGATACTGACACGGCGGTTGACTTTGGTCCTGCGTGCCGCCGGCCCCGCCGTGTGCTGCTGGCGATCGACTCCTTTAAGGGTAGCGTGTCGAGTGCGCGGGCAGAGGAGGCCGTTGCCGAAGGCGTGCGCCGCGTTTGGCCCGATGCCGAGGTGTGCACATTGCTGCTGGCAGATGGTGGCGAGGGGACGCTCGATGCCGTTGCCGCGTGCGGTGGTGAACTTGCGACCTGCGAGGTTGCGGGCCCCTTGGGCGATCGTGTGCCCGCACGGTTACTGGTTGACGGCGGGCGCGAGTCGGCTGTTATTGAGATGGCCGAGGCGGCGGGTATTGGGTATTCGCCCTGTACGGAGTCGGCGGCGTTGGCGGCTTCGACCTATGGCGTGGGCGAGCTCATGCTTCGCGCAGTCCGTGCTGGGGCAAAGACTATCTATATTGGTCTGGGCGGCAGTGCCACCAACGACGGTGGCGCCGGCATGCTGCAGGCGCTGGGCGCGCGTGTGGTCGATGATCGGGGCTGCGATATCGCCCCCGGTCTTGCAGGCCTTGAGCAGGTGGCGAGCGTTGATTTGGCGCCAGCGCTTCAGGCTTTGGATGACGCTCGTATCGTTGTGCTTTCGGATGTCGAGAATCCGCTCGTAGGGCGTCGCGGCGCGCTTGCGGTGTTCGGCGGACAGAAGGGTCTGCCGGCGGATGATGCCGAGGCGCTGAATAGGTGCGAAAGCTGGATGGTCGGCTACGGTCGCTTGCTCGACGCTGAGATTGCCGGAGCTCGAGCCCAGGGGTTGTTGTGCACACCCGAGGGCGCACGGACATTTGGCTCGGTGCTCGGCGTGCCCGGTGCCGGTGCCGCCGGCGGCCTGGGCGCCGCGCTGCTGGCGCTCGGTGCCGAGTTGCGTTCGGGCGTGGAGACAGTGCTCGATCTCGTGGGGTTTGACGAGCGTGTACGCGATGTCGACCTGGTCATAACGGGCGAGGGCAATATGGACGAGCAATCCGCCGCCGGCAAGGCGCCGGTGGGCGTGGCCCGCCGTGCCAAGCGATATGGCAAGCCGGTTGTTGCCGTCGTGGGCGGTCGTGCCGACAACCTGGATGCGGTGTACGAGCAGGGCATCGACCTTGTACTGCCGATCTGTCGCAAGCCCATGGACCTGGAGCGGGCACTCGATCCGCAAGAAGCCACAGCCAACCTTATCTGCGCCGGCGAGTCAGCCGCACAAGCCTATGACCTCGCTCGCCTCTAAGGCCTATCTCCCTATAAGTTGCGGTGGAATACGGAGTGTTTTTGCCTTTAAGGGGCCAATTCAGTCCGTATTCCACCGCAACTTTGAGAATGGCCATTCGAGGTTGGCTGCCTTGGGTCTTGGGTCGGACCGTTTGCCACGAAATGCGACCATCTACTACGTTAAGCCGGCCACCCTCGACCATCCCGGAATTTGCAAAAACAAAACCGCAGGTAGAAAGCTTGCCGATTTTCGAAAAAGTCGGCTATGGTCGACCCCTGCGACCTAAACGTAGTAGATGGGCCCTTTTCGTGGCACAGCACCAGATCAGTCTATT
>URVD01000178.1 GCA_900551195.1 uncultured Collinsella sp. | reverse complement strand
ACCGCGTGCGTCTGGTGCAACGTGACGATGACGCGACGGCGTTCGAGGCCGAATATCTGTCGCAGCGCGGAGGCTGTCGCCGAAGACTTGATGCTCGCTTGTCGCATGACGCGCGGTGTTGCGTCCGACCTGTTGGCTCGTGCAGCTTGCGTCATCCCAACGGGCGAGCTGGCAGCTGCCTGCGATCGTGCGCTCGAATTGGGTCTTGCCACTTGGGTGCCCGAGACGCTCGGGATTCATGAGGGACCCTTCACCTCGGCAGATGTCATCGCGGGCCATGTTCGAGCTCGTCTGGCGCCGACCCATCTGGGCTGGCTCGATGGAAATGTTCTGTTCGAGCTGTTTTGGGATCTAGCTTAGGCCGCTCGGGTAGAATGACCGCATTATATACGCTGCTGTGAGCAGGAGGTTGCCGCGCATGGCGACGATGAACGAAAAAGATTACTACGAGATCCTGGGCGTCTCCAAGGACGCCACCTCGCGTGATATACAAAAGGCTTTCCAGCAAAAGGCCCGCAAGCTCCATCCGGACGTCAATAAAGAGCCGGATGCCGAGGAAAAGTTCAAAGAGGTTTCCGAGGCCTACGCCGTGCTTTCGGACGAGCAGAAGCGTGCTCGCTATGACGCCATGCGCTCGGGCAATCCCTTTGCCGGTGCTCCTACGGCTTCGCCCTATGGTGGCGGCTACGCCGGCAGCACGGGTTATGGCAATCCCTTTGAGGGCGGCTTCCCCTTTGGTGGCGCCTGGGGCCAGCAGCGTCGTGGGCAGGCTGCCTACAATCCCGAGAACGGCGCCAACGTGGTCGTCGACATCAAGCTCGACGCCAAGGAGGCCAAGGGCGGTGCCCGTAAGACCGTCCGCTATACGCGTTTTGATACCTGTGGTCACTGTGGCGGCTCGGGCTCCGTCTCGTCCGAGCATGCGCATACCTGCCCGAGCTGCGGCGGTCGCGGCCACATCGATGTCGACCTGTCCTTCCTGTTTGGCGCCGGCACGTTCCAGTCGGTCTGCCCCGAGTGCGGCGGTTCCGGTAAGGTCGTCGCCGACCCCTGTCCCGATTGCGGTGGCAGCGGGCGAACCCGTGTGACCTCCGAGCAGACGATTGAGTTTCCTGCCGGCACGCACGATGGCGACGAGGTTCGTATTGGCGGCATGGGTCACGCCGGCACCAACGGTGCCGCGGGCGGCGACCTGGTCGGCCGTGCCCATGTCGAGGCCGAGCGCCTGGAAGGCAAGGCCCGTACCGGTTTTTACCTGATGGGCATCGTGGCGCCGTTTTTGGTACTCTCGGCCATCTCGGGCGTGTTCTCGGCCTTTGCCGTGATGTGCTTTATTCCGTTTACCATGGGCCTGTTCATGGTGCTTTCGGACGGCGTGCTTCATCGCAGCCTGCTGTGGTGGAAACGCGGCGCGATGCAGTTTGCCAACGGTTTTGCCAACGGATTTATGTTTGCACTCGTGTCGGTTTGGTTTGCGAGCTGCTCGCAGCGTGCCATGCTTTCGCCGTACGGAATGTACTAACATCAAACCCTCTGTTTGCGGCCGCCCCAGCTTGGGTATAGGACGCACTGTGACAATAATGAAAGTCGGAAGGATTCGGTCGTGTCGGAAAATAGGGATTACTACGAGGTACTTGGCGTCGACAAGGATGCCGACGCGCGGACGATTAAGCGCGCGTTTCTAAAGAAGGCCCGTACCGTACACCCGGACGTTTCGGACGACCCCGAGGCCGAGGCCAAGTTCAAAGAGCTCAACGAGGCATATTCCGTTCTTTCCGATGAGCAGAAGCGTGCTAACTACGACCGTTACGGCACTGCCGACGGCCCTGGTGGTTCGGGCTACGTCGATATCAACGATATCTTTGGTGGTATGGGCATGGACGACTTGTTCTCGTCGTTTTTTGGCGGCGGTGCCGGCGGTGGCGCCCGCAGCCGTCGCGAGCGTCGTCGCGGTCGTGACATGGCCATCTCGCTTTCGGTGACGCTCGAGGAGGCGGCGCTCGGCTGCAAAAAGACTATCAGCTATGACCGCCTTGCTCCTTGCGAGGACTGCAATGGCACCGGTAGGGCAGAGGGCGCACAGGAAAAGCAGTGCAGCCGCTGCCACGGCACAGGCTATGTCACGACGGTCCAGCGCTCGTTCCTGGGCCAGGTTCAGTCCTCTTCGCCTTGCCCCGACTGCCACGGTGAGGGCACGGTCATCGACCATCCCTGCGAGACCTGCGATGGTCAGGGCCGCACGCCTTCGCATGAAAAGATTGACATCGATATTCCCGCCGGCGTTTCGACCGGTCGCCAGCTGCGCGTGAGCGGCTTTGGCGAGGCAGGCCTTCGCGGTGAGCCCTCGGGCGACCTGATCGTCAACGTTCGTGTTGCCGACCACGAGCGTTTTAAGCGCAACGGTGACGACCTGTACCTCCTGAGCGATATCTCGATTGCGCAGGCTGCGCTCGGCTGCGAGATCGAGGTCGAGGGCATTATGCCCGACGAGGTCGTTAAGGTGTGCGTCCCCGTCGGCGCCCAGTACGGCGACACCGTGAGCGTCAATAATTACGGCATGCCGCGCATTGGCGGTGGCGGTTCGCGTGGCCGCTTGATCGTGCAACTGCGCGTGGTCGTTCCCACCAATCTTTCCAATAAGCAACGCGAGCTGCTCCGCGCTTTTGCCGATGAGATGGGCGATGACGTCGCTTCCGGTAAGAAGTCGGTGACCGACCGTATCAAGAGTGCCCTCGACGATATCCTCGATTAAGGAGCCCGCGTGCTCGCACCTCATATCTCTGTCGTCAACCTCGGCTGCCGCGTCAACCGGGTTGAGTCCGACCGTATCACTGCCGATCTTATGCGCCTGGGATTTGCTATTGTGGAGCCGCAGGATGCCGATCTGATCGTCATTAACACCTGTGCCGTTACGGGCGAGGCCGAGGCCAAGACCCGTAAGGCCGTCCGTCATGCGCTGGCCTATCCGGGCGAGCCTTACGTGGTCGTAACCGGCTGCGTCGTCAACCTGCATCCCGAGGAGTTGCTGGAGCTCTCCGATCGCGTGATCGCCGAGCCGTCCAAGATTGACGTCGCCGAGCGCGTCTGCGAGGTGCTGGGTGTCGAATCCGATAGCGTTCCCGCCTGCAGCGATGGCGAGGTGGTCGATGCGCTCGGTCGCTCTCGCCTGGGCGTGAAGATTCAGGACGGCTGCAACCATCGCTGCACCTATTGCATTGTGTGGAAGGCACGCGGCCCCGAGCGCTCCGTGCCCGTCGAGTCCGTGCTCGAGCAAGTTCGCGAGGCCCAGGAGGCCGGCGTGCCCGAGGTGGTGCTGACCGGTGTGAACCTGGGTGCCTACGATGGCAAGAGCGCGACCGACGAGCACGTCGAAATCGATGAGCTGCTCGAGGCCATCATGGAGCGCACGTCTATTCCGCATGTGCGCATTTCCTCGGTCGAGCCCATGGATATCTCCGAGCGCCTGCTTAAGGTTATGGCGCGCTATCCGCAGCGTATTGCCCCGTTTTTGCACCTGCCCGTGCAGTCCGGTTGCACGGCGACCCTGCATCGCATGGGCCGTCCCTATAGCGCCGAGGCGTTTGAGGATACGGTGCGCATGATTCGCGCCAACTTGCCTCAGGCGTCCCTTTC
>URVD01000177.1 GCA_900551195.1 uncultured Collinsella sp. | reverse complement strand
ACCGCAGGAAGCTTGGATACGCCTAGGCGCGGTCCAAGAAATCGTCCGCACCCCCAAGCAGTCCGTATTCCACCGCAACTTTGTTATTTGCCCTTGGGCTTGCTGGCGTAGAACTTCTTCTTTTTGGGCTTGCCGGCGGGGGAGGGTTTGCCGGCAAAGTTGGACTTGCCGTTGCCGGCCTGCGCGTGCGCGGGTACTGCCACACGGGGCTTGCGGGCCTCGGGGTTGCGCAGTTCCTCGACGCGCTCAGCAATTTCCTCGGCGCTAAAGCCGACCTCGGCCATGGCGTCCTCGATGGGCAGGCGGCGCACGATGTAGCAGTGGTGCACCTTCTGGTTGCGCGCGAAGTCCTCGGGGATGGTCTGCGCCGTAATGTCCTCCAGCACCACGCCCGCGCGGGCGAGCTTGCGCGTTTCGGGGCGGAAGCCGCGCAGGTTGCAGCTAAAGATGGCATGGCCGCCCTGCGCGAGCAGGCGCGATACGCCGGCCAACAGCTCAACATGGTCGCGCTGGACATCCCAGGTGCGGCGGCCCATCTTGGACGAGTTCGAGAACGTGGGCGGGTCGACAAAAATCAGGTCCCAGCGGTTGCGCGTCTGGCGCTGGTCGCGAATCCAGGCGAGCACGTCGTCGCGCACAAAATGATGCTGAGGCCCCACAAAGCCGTTCTGGCGCATGTTGCGCTCGGCCCAGTCCAGATAGGTATTGGAGAGGTCGACCGTCACGGTCTCCTCGACGCCGCCATCGGCCGCGTAGCAGGTGGCAGTGCCGGTGTAGGCAAACAGATTGAGGAAGCGGCGCGCCTGCTTGGCGTGCTCGCGCACCAGGTTGCGGGTGACGCGGTGGTCCAAGAAGATGCCGACGTCCAGGTAGTCGTCAAAGTTGACGGCAAAGGTGAGGCCGTCCTCTTCGATGAGCGGCAGGCGACGACGCGCGATATTGGCGCGCTCGCCCGATGCGCCCTTGCCGGCGCCCTGCTTGCCGTACTGCGAGCCGCCGCGCGAACGCATGCGGGCCTTGGCGTGCACATGCTCGGCGGGAACATCTAGGATGCGCGGCGCGATGGCCAGAATGTCGAGCATACGGGCCTGGGCCAGTGCGGGGTCGATGGTCTTGGGCGCGGCGTATTCGGCGATGACGAGCCAGCGGCCCGGCGTCTGCGGGCAACCCTCGTACAGGTCGATAGCGGCGGAGTAGTCGGGCAGGTCGGCATCGTAGACGCGGTAGCAGCTCACGCCCTCGCGCCTGGCCCACTTGCGGCGCAGACGGGCATTCTTGCGCAGGCGGTTGGCGAACTGCTCGGACTCGGGGATGAGCACGGGCAGCGGCTTGCCGTCGCCCAGGTCGAGCATGGCGGCAGGCTCGGGCATGGGGACGTTGGCGGTTTCGTCTTGGGCATCCGCGGTCTGCTCCTCGGCATCTGCGCTGGTCGCAGCTTCGAATGTCGCGGCGGCGTGGTCGAGCGAGGGCCAAACCTCAATAGCCGCCTCCTCGTTATTGGGCATGACGGCGATGGAGCGCGCAGGCTCGGCATGGAGCGCGCGGGCCATAAGGCCATCGCGGGTGAGCGCGGCGACCGGTGCCGAAGCGAGCTCGGGCGCGCGGCGCAGCTCGCCGATGAGCGTCATGGCGTCGTGCATGAGCGAAAGCGGGGTTTCGGTGGTGTCTGCGACCACGGCGGTGCCGGCGACAGCGCCTGCATGGTCCAGCACGGTGGCGGGCTTGGCGGCGCAAAAGTCAACAAGACGCTTGTAGCCGGCACACTTGACCATGCGCTCGGCAGTCTTGCGGGCGGCGGGGTCGATGTCTACGGCCACGATGCGCGCCTGCCGCTCGCGCGCTGTCGCCTCGCGCTCGCGCGCCTCGGCAAGTAGCTGCTCCCACAGGGCGGCATCATGCAGCTGCCAGCCCTCAAAGCCCCAGCGCTCGCGCGCAGCACCCGGGGCGCGGTCGGTTAGGATATTCACTGCCTCCAGCAGCAGACCGCCGCCGGCGCACGAGGCGTCGACCAGCGTGGGCAGGGCTTCGTTCTCGTAGTCGTCGGCCGTCAGCTCGCGCTCGCACAGCGCGGTCCAGCCGACCTGCGCCAACACCAGGGCGGCGTAGTCGGGGCGCAGCACGTGCGCGCCCTCGCCGGCTCGAGTCGCGGCGGGCGGCAGGCGCTTGAACAGCGGGTCGCCCGAAAGGTCCAGGCTTATGCTCGCACGGCGCTGGCGTAGCGAAAGCAGCAGGTGGACATCGGGGTCGGCAGCATCGACATCGGCGCGACGGCCCGTGGTCTCGGCCAGGCGATCGCACAATGCGTCCTTGGCGCGCAGGGCCGAGAAGCGCGTGTTGCGCAGCTGCTCGGTCACACCACGGGCGGTGATGGCAATGGTGGCGCCGGGGCGGACGATGTTTTTCCAGGCAATGTCGTAAACGCCGTCGTACAACGCATCGGCATCCTGCGCCTCAAAGCGCCCAAGCACCACAAACACGCGGCTGGCCAGGCGCGACCACAGACAGGCGCGGTAGCCTTCTTCGAGCTCGCCCTCAAACGTAGCGCGGCCCTTAAGGCGGCGTACATGCGAAAGCCCAAGCCGTTTAAGCTCGTCGGCGAGTGCGGACTCAAAGCCCTCGGGGCAGCTTGCGTAAAATTCCATGGGTGACCTCTCTGGTTGCGTCGCTCCATTATATGATGGATGCTTCGTTTGCCATCGCCCTCGAAAGGAACCCATATGATTGATGCGTGCCCCGATTCCGCCGTGCTCTTTTTTGACGTGGACGGCACGCTGACGTCGTTCGATCCCGACGATATGACCGATAAGGATTTTTCGGCGGTGCGCCCCTCGCAGGCGGTCATCGAGGCGTTTCATCGCCTGCGCAATGCGGGTCACCAGGCATTTATCTGCACGGGTCGCCCCTTGTGGCTGATTGCCGACGGCCTGCGTGCGCTCGAACCTGCGGGTATCGTGGCCATGGCGGGGGCCACGCTAGAGGTCGAGGGCCGCGTGGCACACGAGGACTGCATTGACGAGGACATTGTTGAGGAGCTCGCGCGCCGCATTATTGTGGCGGGCGGTGAGGCGTTGTTCGAGACGAACGGTGCCACCTATTCACTTGAGCCAGTTGGTGTCGAACAGTCATTTCTGCTAGGCGCCGGCGTGGTGCATGGCGTTGATCAGATGCGCGTCGATGGCCGCTTGCGCGTAGGCAAGGTGTGCATTAACGCGAGCGACCTGGCTCGCGTAGCCAACGATGACGGCTTTATCGATCGCGAGTTTGAGCTGTGCAACACCGGTGGCCAGAATCGCGAGCTGAGCCCCAAGGGCATCGACAAGGGCGTGGGCGTGGCGCGAGCGCTGGAATACCTGGGTCGCACCGGCAACGCGCGCACCTTTGGCTTTGGCGATTCCGGCAACGATCTGGGTATGCTCGCCGCCGTCGAGACGGCTGTAGCCATGGGCAACGCCATGCCCGAGGTCAAGGCAGTCGCCGACTACGTGACCGACGATGTCGCACACGATGGCACCGTCACAGCGATGCAACATTTCGGCCTCATCTAATGAATCTCGCCTTCTGACGTTTGCTCAAACTGCGACTCTTTGCTTTTGCATGCTCAATCGATTTATCAATCCAAATACTGAGGTGTTTATACCGT
>URVD01000176.1 GCA_900551195.1 uncultured Collinsella sp. | reverse complement strand
AAGCGCGCAGCGGAGCCTCTTTGCATGTCCGAGGACGTTTTCAGAGCTTTGCCCTGCAGGGTCCCGAGGGGATATGTAATCTATTCAGCCATCTGAGCCTGGACGGCGGTGATGGCTACGACACCCACGATGTCGTCGGCAGAGCAGCCGCGCGACAGGTCGTTGACCGGCTTGGCGATGCCCTGCAGGATGGGGCCGTAGGCGTCGGCGCCGGCGAAGCGCTGGACCAGCTTGTAGCCGATGTTGCCGGCCTCGAGGTCGGGGAACACGAGCACGTTGGCCTTGCCGGCGACAGAGGAGCCGGGAGCCTTGAGCTGGGCGACGGTGGGGACGATAGCGGCGTCAAGCTGCAGGTCGCCATCGATGGCGAGCTCGGGAGCCTTCTCCTTGCAGAACTTCACGGCCTCCTGGACCTTCTTGGCGACCTCGCCGCCAGCGGAGCCCATGGTGGAGTAGGAGAGCATGGCCACGTGCGGCTCAACGTTGCCCATGAAGGTGGACCAGGAGTGAGCGGAGGCGATGGCGATCTCGGAGAGCTCGTCGGAGGACGGGTTGATGTTGAGGCCGCAGTCGGCGAAGATCAGCGTGCCGTCAGTGCCGAACTGCGGGGTGTCGGTGCACATCACGAAGAAGGCCGAGACCAGCTTGGTGCCCGGGGCGGTCTTGAGGATCTGAAGCGCAGGGCGCAGGGTGTCGGCGGTGGAGTGGCAGGCGCCGGAGACCAGGCCGTCGGCGTCGCCCATCTTGACCATCATGGTGCCAAAGTAGGTGGCGTCCATCACCTGGGCGCGAGCCTGCTCGATGGTGACGCCCTTCTTGGCGCGGAGCTCGGCAAACTTCTGTGCGTACTCCTCGTGCTTCTCGGCATTGCGCGGGTCGATGACGGTGGCGCCGGGAACGTTGATCTCGTTGGGATCGCCCAGGATGACGATGTTGGCCAGGCCTTCCTCGATGATCTTGTTGGCCGCGACGATGGTGCGCGGATCCTCGCCCTCGGGCAGGACGATCGTCTTAAGGTCGGCCTTGGCGGCAGACTTCATACGGTTTAGGAAATCGCTCATGTTACTCCTTACAAGCGTTTCGCTAAGCTCCAGGCGCCCGGCTGTTCACGAATAAACCCGCTGCTAGCGGGTTTACCTTTCAATAATGTTCGCCGTGGTGCTTGAGCTTTCCTTGTGTGGCAAGCTCATTATAGGACGCATTAGCGCTATAATCGCTCTGATAAATATGTCTCGACGTATGTTCGAGAAAAAGCCCAGTTAAAAAGCGTGTGGCTTTTGACAAGGAGTATCGATGCAGATTACCTCAGGCCTGCCTGAAGGCTTTAATGCCGGTGCGTACGACATGATCGTTGTCGGCGCCGGTTATGCCGGTGCCGTTTGCGCCCGCCGTCTTGCCGAAACTATCGGCTATCGTGTTGCCGTTTTGGAGCGTCGCGGCCACATCGCGGGTAATGCCTACGACTGCACTGACGAGGCCGGAATCCTGGTCCACGAGTACGGTCCGCACATCTATCACACTTTTAATGAGCGCGTCCATAACTTCCTGTCGCGCTTTACCAAGTGGACGGACTACCAGCACAAGGTGCTCGCCAACATCAACGGCACCCTCATGCCCGTACCCTTTAACCATGCGAGCCTCAAGCTCGCCTTTGGCGATGAGCGCGGCGAGGAGCTGTACCAAAAGCTCGTGGAGACCTTTGGCAAGGACGTCAAGGTGCCCATTATGGAGCTGCGCAAGAAGAACGACCCGGATCTTGCCGAGGTCGCCGATTATGTCTATGAGAACGTCTTTTTGCATTACACCATGAAGCAGTGGGGCCAGACGCCCGACCAGATCGACCCCTCGATCACCGGCCGCGTTCCCGTCTTTGTGGGCGATGACGATCGCTACTTCCCGCAGGCTCCTTTCCAGGGCATGCCGCAGGACGGCTATACCGCGCTGTTCGAGCATATGCTCGATCACGATCTGATCGACGTATTCTGTGACGTAGACGCCCGTGACCTCTTTGAAATCGACGAGACCACCGTCAAGATCGATGGCAAGGTCTATGGTGGCGAGATCGTCTACACCGGTCCGCTCGACGAGCTGTTCAACCTCGACCTGGGCGCGCTGCCGTACCGCACGCTCGATATGAAGTTCGAGACGCTCGATATGGACCAGTTCCAGCCCGTGGGCACCGTCAACTACACCACGAGCGAGGACTATACGCGCATCACCGAGTTCAAGAACATGACTGGTCAGGTCCTGCCCGGCAAGACCACCATCATGAAGGAGTACTCCAAGGCCTATACGCCCGGCTCGGGCGAGACGCCGTACTACGCTATTCTGGAGCCCGAGAACCGTGAGCTCTATGAGCGCTACCTTGAGCGCGTCCAGAACCTGACGAACTTCCACCCGGTGGGTCGTCTGGCCGAGTATCGTTACTACGATATGGACGCCGTGACCAATTCTGCCCTCGATCTTTCGGATGAGATTATCGCCTGCCATGCATAAAGTCATAACATTCGGTATTCCCTCATATAACGCCGCCAAGGACATGGACCATTGCATCACCTCCATCTTGGAGGGGAGCAATTACGCCACCGATATCGAGATTATTGTGGTGGACGACGGCTCCAAGGACGAGACGGCCGCCAAGGCCGACGAGTGGGAGGCCCGTTATCCTGGAATCATCCGCGCGGTGCACCAGGAGAATGGCGGCCACGGTATCGCCGTCCTCTCGGGCCTGCGTGAGGCGCATGGTACGTACTATAAGGTCGTTGACTCGGACGACTGGCTCGACGGTGCGGCGCTTTCGACCATGCTGTCGATTCTGCGTGGCTTTGAGGAGCGCGACCAGCGCGTCGACCTGTTTATCTCGAACTACGTGTACGAGAAGGTTTACGAGGGCACGCATACCGCTATTGGCTACAAGTTTGCCCTGCCGCGCAAAAAGATTTTCTCTTGGGACCAGATCGGACACTTCCGTCCCGATCAGAACCTGCTCATGCACAGCCTGTGCTATCGCACCGACGTACTGCGCGAGTCCAATCTGCCTATGCCGGCACACACCTTCTACGTGGATAATATCTACGCATACGTGCCGCTGCCGCGCTGCAAGACCATGTACTACGCCGACATCGACCTCTATCGCTACTTTATCGGTCGCGAGGGTCAGAGCGTCAATGAGGCCACGATGGTCAAGCGCCTGGGCCAGCAGTTCCGCGTAACGCGCATCATGATGGAATCGTTCCACCTGTACCAGGACGTTGAGTCCTCGCGTCTGCGTTCGTACATGATGGGCTACTTCACCATGATGATGGCGATCTGCTCGGTGCTCACCAAGCTTTCCGAGGAAGATTGTGCCGATGAGCGCCTGAAGACGCTGTGGAAGGACCTGAAGGAGTACGACGAGCGCATGTATCGTCGCGCTCGCTACGGCGTGGTCGGATTCTTTACCAACCTGCATGGACGGGCCGGAGACAAAACCACACTCGGCCTATACCGTCTTGCCTCAAAGATCTTCAAATTCAACTAGTACAGAAACGCTCGGGTAACAGGGACCCCTGGTCCTTAACTTGCTACTTCGGACAGTCCTGCGCAAGACGGAGGCGCCACTGGCGCCTCCTTTGCGTGCGGAACTCGTATCAAGTTAAGGAC
>URVD01000175.1 GCA_900551195.1 uncultured Collinsella sp. | reverse complement strand
CGCCGGTAACGTACAATAACTACCACGTGGCTGGGTTTGCCGGCCGAATGTGCGATGCCGCGGGAGGGGACATGGTCGAGTTTACAAAGACGATTAAAGATCCGTTGGGATTGCATGCCCGCCCGGTTGCGCTGCTCTATGACATTATCGCCAAGCATCGTAGTGACGTGTCGGTCAGCATCGGTGACCGCCATACCGACGGTCGCGACGTTATAGGGCTCATGGCACTCTGTGGCGAATGTGGCGAAGACGTCGTGTTCCGTGTTTCGGGCGTGGATGAGGCCTCCTGCGTCACGTCGATCAGAAACCTCTCGCTTTAACCTCAACAATGTGACAAAGGGGCAGTCCCCTCTGTTGCATAAATTGGTATCAATAGGCACTGCAAAGAGATGGTCTTTGCGGTGCCTTTGTTTCGTATGGGAAACTTTTTCGAAATCTGAATGGGGACCCTTTCCAAAAAGTTAACCACGTGTTAGTTTACTAAAGCGAACATAGGCGTGGTTAACTTTTACCGCGTCGATGTTGAGGACGAACTGACGTTAGGAGCCACTCATGTCTTGCGGACCGCAGATGCCGGCAATGCCGCTTTCGATGGTAAAAGCGGGCGAAACCGTGCGCGTGTCTCGTGTAAAGGGCAATGAGGATATGAAGCACCACCTCAAGGACCTCGGCTTTGTCGAGGGCAACGAAATCCACGTGGTGAGCTCGAGTGGCGCCAATATCATCGTCACCGTGCTGGGCGCACGCTTTGGCATCGATTCCAAGGTTGCCATGCACATCATGACCGTCGGTTAGTCTGCAGCATTTCATAAAAACCGAAAGGGGGACAAGAGGATGAAGACGTTGGGTGACGTTAAGGTGGGCGAGAGCTCTACCATCGTCAAGCTTCACGGTGAGGGTGCGCTTCGCCGCCACCTTATGGACCTGGGGCTCATCAAGGGCACTTCGTTCAAGGTCGTGAAGGTTGCACCGCTCGGTGATCCGGTCGAGATCAACGTGCGCGGCTACGAGCTTTCCATCCGCAAGGAGGAGGCGGCCGTCGTCGAGGTCCAGTAAGGGCTCGCGGCGTGTATTTCTGCAGGTAAAGTTAGGTATTTCTAACTTAATGCAGCAACTTTGAAGCACATTATCCAGCCCGTGCGGAGAAAGCAGCGCGGGCACACAAGGAAGAAGGATTGAATGGCGGATTCTCAGATCCATGTCGCGCTGGCGGGTAACCCCAACTGCGGCAAGACCACGCTTTTCAACCTGATCACCGGCGCCAACGGCTACGTTGGCAACTGGCCCGGCGTCACGGTTGAGAAAAAGGAGGCCAAGCTCCTAAGCGACAAGAACGTTACCATCACGGACCTCCCTGGCATCTACTCGCTTTCCCCCTACAGCCCCGAGGAGCAATGCTCGCGCGATTACCTCATGAGCGGCGAGCCCGATGTCGTCGTCCAGGTTGTCGACGCCACCAACCTCGAGCGCAACCTGTACCTGGCGCTTCAGGTTATCGAGACCGGCCTGCCCGTGGTCGTCGCCCTCAACATGGCCGACTTGGTCGAGAAGAACGGCGACAAGATCGACACGGACAAGCTCTCCAAGAAGCTCGGCTGCCCGGTTATGATGATTTCCGCTCTTAAGAACAAGGGCATCAAGGAGCTCTTCGAGCAGGTCAAGAAGTCCGCAGCTTCCAAGGGCCAGGTGCCGGAGCACAAGTTCGATTCCTCCATCGAGGACGTTCTTGACCACATCGAAAACAATCTGCCTGCGAGCGTTCCCGCTAACAAGCGCCGCTATTACGCCGTCAAGCTGTTCGAGCGTGATGCGGACGCCTGCAAGCTCATCAACCTCACCAAGGAGAAGGCCGCTCGCGTCGAGCAGCTGGTCGCCCAGTGCGAGCAGGATTGCGACGACGACGCCGAGTCCATCATCACCGGCGAGCGCTATGGCGTGATTGCCCACATTATCGACGAGTGCATGACCAAGGCTCCTGCCAAGATGAGCACCTCCGAGAAGATCGACCGCGTGGTTACCAACCGTATCCTGGGCCTGCCGATCTTTGTGGTCATCATGTTCTGCGTGTACTACATCGCCGTTTCCACCCTGGGCGGAACGGTGACCGACTTCACCAACGACCAGCTCTTCGGTATCGACGGTTGGTATGTGCTCGGCCAGGGCCGCGATGCTTACGATGAGGCTGTCGAGGCCGCGGGTGACGACGCCGACTCGGTCGACCCGGCACAGTACGGCCCCTATGTCCCGGGTATCACCACCATGGTGCACGATGCCCTCGTGGCGGGTGGCACCGAGGACGGTGGCCTGGTCGATTCGCTGGTCTGCGACGGTATCGTTGGCGGCCTGGGCGCCATTTTCGGCTTTGTGCCGCAGATGTTCCTGCTGTTCGTGATGCTGTCCTTCCTGGAGGACTGCGGCTACATGGCCCGCGTCGCCTTCATCATGGACCGCGTGTTCCGCCGCTTTGGCCTGTCCGGTAAGTCGTTCATCCCCATGCTCGTGTCCTCGGGCTGCGGCGTCCCCGGCGTCATGGCCACCAAGACCATCGAGAACGAGAAGGACCGCCGCATGACGGTCATGACCACCACGTTCATCCCCTGCGGCGCCAAGCTGCCGATCATCGCCCTGCTCATGGGCTCCATCATTGGCGATTCTTCCACCACGGCTGCATGGATCAGCCCGCTCTTCTACTTCCTGGGCGTCTTTGCCGTCATCGCCTCGGGCCTCATGCTCAAGAAGACCAAGCTCTTCGCCGGTCGCCCGACGCCGTTCGTTATGGAGCTTCCCGCCTACCACTTCCCGGCGATCCGTTCCTGGGCGCTGCACGTGTGGGAGCGCTGCTGGGCCTTTATCAAGAAGGCCGGCACGGTCATCTTTGCGTCCACCGTCGTCGTTTGGTTCCTCTCCAACTTTGGTAGCTATAACGGTTCCTTTGGCTTCCTGCCTGCGATGGACGGCATCCCCGAGGAGTTTATGGACTACTCCGTGCTTGCCATGCTGGGCAACCTGGTCGCTTGGATCTTCGCCCCGCTCGGCTTTAGCACCTGGCAGGCCACCGCGCTGACTGTCTCTGGCCTCGTCGCCAAGGAGAACGTCGTCGCCACCGCCGGCTCGCTGCTGTCCGTTGCCGACGCCGCCGAGACCGACCCGAGCCTGTGGACCGCGTTTGCCGGCATGTTCCCCACCATGGGCGCTTGCGTTGCCTTCGGCGCCTTCAACCTGCTGTGCGCTCCGTGCTTTGCTGCCATTGGCACCATCCGCAACCAGATGGACTCCGGCAAGTGGACCGCGATTGCCATCGGCTACGAGTGCGCCTTTGCCTGGGTGATCGGCCTGTTCATCAACCAGTTCTACAACCTGCTTGTCCTTGGCCAGTTTGGTATTTGGACGGTTGTAGCCATCGTTCTGCTGGCTGCGATGCTCTTCCAGATCTTCCGTCCCATGCCCAAGCATGCATGGACCGACGAGGACGAGACCAACACTGCTTCCGCCGCAGTTTCCGCTTAAGTCCGAATAAGGATTAACCCCTTTCCACGAGCCCGGGTGTCCCAGCGACACTCGGGCTTTTTGGTGGGGGAGATGTGACGTTTCCGCAGATAAAACCGACCAAAATAAACCTGTCCCTTTTTGGTAGGTGGAGAATGGGGTAAAGTAAGTGCTGGTTAACTAGGGGAGGCTTGCTATGGCACCTATCGATATTGTTGTACTGGCTGTTATCGGTATTGCGTTTGTCGCCGTGTGCG
>URVD01000174.1 GCA_900551195.1 uncultured Collinsella sp. | reverse complement strand
CCCGCCGCGCTCGATACCGTGGCACCCGAGCCGAGCTTTGCTATGGCGATCGGTGTCGACGATGGGTTCGTGACCTGCAAAATTACGGTTACCTACGGCGATTGGTCGGCGGATCTCTTTAGCCTGGGCGCTCCGGGCAGCCCCTTCGAAGAGCGGCGCCCGGGCGTTCCGCCGCGCGACGAGGTGGCGGAGTTTCGCGTTATGGACACGGCGGCCCTGTACTTCGATTTCCACGAGGGCGGCCTAGCGTTTGAGGAACGCGATGACGAGAGCCTGTTCCACTTGCTGACCGAGGGCCTGTCTGCCCTGTCCGAGTTGGGCGAGGTCATGCTCAGCGACCGCTTGCGCCAGGTCTCGGTCCGCCCTGCGCCCAAGCTTTCGGTGCGTGCGACCGTCAAGAGTAACCTGCTCGACGTCGAACTGGGCGCGAGCGGCCTTTCGGCGGCAGACCTTGCCATCTATCTCGATTCGTACAAGCGTCATCAAACGTTTGCGCGCCTTACGTCCGGCGACATCATTCGCCTGGACGAGGGCGCCCGAGCCGCGTTTGGTCTCGCCGAGGACCTGGGTGTCGATGCCGTCGACCTGCTCGACGGCGTGTCGCTTCCCGCGTCGAGCACCCTGTTCGTCGACAGCATGCTCGCACGCACGCCGGCGCTCGAGGCCGATCGCGACGCTGCGTTCCGCCGCACCGTCGAGCGCCTGGACACGCTCGGCAAGATGGACTTTACGGTGCCGGCATCGCTCAAGGCAACGATGCGCGGCTACCAGGTCGACGGATACCAGTGGCTCGGCTCGCTCGAACACCTGGGCCTTGGCGGCATCTTGGCCGACGACATGGGCCTGGGCAAAACGCTCCAGATGATTGCGCATATTCTGGTGCGCGTGGAGGCGGGGGACACCAAGCCCACGCTCGTGGTATGCCCGGCCTCACTCGTGTACAACTGGACTGCCGAGCTGGAGCGCTTTGCCCCGTCGCTCGATGTGTGCGCCATTGTGGGCGCCAAGGCTCAACGTCGTGTACAGATTGCCGGCGTGGCCGAGCATAACGTGGTCGTAACGTCGTATGACCTTATGCGGCGCGATATCGATGAGTACGTCGAGCAGGATTTTGCCCGCGTGGTGCTCGATGAGGCACAGTACATTAAAAATCCGCTCACGCAGGTGGCGCGCGCCGCAAAGCGTCTGCCTGCCGGCGTGCGCTTTGCCCTGACGGGCACGCCCATCGAAAACCGCCTGTCCGAGCTCTGGAGCATCTTCGACTTTTTGATGCCGGGCCTTTTGGGGACGCGCGAGTCGTTTGCCAAGCGCTTTGAGAGCCCCGTCGAGCATGCCGAGGGCGATAGCGCCGCTCGCCTGCAGGCGCTCGTGTCGCCGTTTGTGCTGCGCCGTGTTAAGGAAGACGTGGTGGCCGACCTGCCCGAGAAGATCGAGGACACCGTCATGGCACAGCTTACCGGCGAGCAACGCAAGCTCTACCTGGCCAACCAGGACCGCATCGCCCAGCAGGTGCAGCACCGCGAGGCTGGGGAGTTTAAGAAGGACAAGCTCAAGGTGCTCGCCGAGCTCACCAAGCTGCGCCAGATCTGCTGCGACCCACGTCTACACTACGAGGATTACAAGGCGGGGAGCGCAAAGCTCGATACGTGCATGGAACTCGTGCACGGCGCACTCGACGGCAGGCATCGCATCCTGTTGTTCAGCCAGTTTACGGGTATGCTAGATATCATCGGTAAGCGCTTGGCCAAGGAGGACATCGCCTTCCTTAAGCTCACGGGCGCTTCGTCTAAGGAGAGCCGCGCCAAGATGGTCGCGCAGTTCCAAGCGGGCGAGGTCCCGGTCTTTTTGATTTCGCTCAAGGCTGGCGGCGTGGGCCTTAACCTGACGGCGGCCGACGTGGTCATCCACTACGACCCGTGGTGGAACGTGGCGGCGCAGGACCAAGCGACCGACCGCGCGCATCGTATTGGCCAGCAACATACCGTGACCGTGTACAAGCTCATCGCCAAGGACACGATCGAGGAGCGCATCATGCAGATGCAGGAGTCCAAGCGCGACCTGGTCAACAGCGTGCTCGGCGGCGACGGCATCTCGTCGGCGCTGTTTACCCGCGAAGATGTTCTGGCGCTGCTGGGCGGCGACGGGCGCTAACCCGCTCGGGTGGGGCCGCCAGGGCGGATAGCGCACGCTGCCCCATCGTCCCCGCCCGTTATGTGTTCATTTGCAATGCCGTGGATGGTTTGTCTGCCTTTGGGCATAAGAACCATCAAGAACATTGGCACATCAGAAAAGGAGAACATCATGGCGAAATTCTTTAAGGACCCCGACGGTAAGCTCATCGCCGCTCTTGGCAACGACGTTGCAACCCCTGCCGGCTGCACGGAGCTGACCGCGAACACCGAGGACGCGGCGCACGAGAAGCACGTGCCTGTTGTCGAGACCGAGCGCGACGGTCACGTGATCCGCGCACGCGTGGGCTCGGTCGAACATCCCAGCCTGCCCGAGCACTATATTGAGTGGATCGCCCTTGAGGCTGAGGGCCGTCTGGAGATCCATTACCTTGAGCCCGGCATGAAGCCCGCGACGTTTTTTGCCGGCGGTTCCAAGACCGGTACCGTCTATGCCTACTGCAACCTGCACGGGCTGTGGTCCGCGACGTTCTAGGAGCGCGCCCCCGCTCGGGGTATCATAGCTAGCATATGCACATGCGAGCGCCGACTGCATCATGCGGCCGGCGCTTTTACTACGATTTCGATGGTTTACGACGGAAAGGGCTGAGCCATGAAGCTCGCGCTTGCACAGACCGATATGCGCCTGGGTGATATTGAGGGCATTTGCGGCCGCATCGAGGACCAGGCTCGTCTGGCCCACGAGCGCGGGGCGCGCGTGCTGTGCGTTCCGGCTCCGCTCTTTATGGGCGCCATGCCCGGTGGCCTGGTGGGCACTGCCGACTTTGAGCACGACATGCTTGCCGGCTTGACTGGTGTCGCCGAGCGTATCCAGGAGCTTGACATGATCTGCATCGTGCCCGCGGCGGTTTCGTTTGAGGGTCAGCCGCTGCTCGACTACATGATGCTCAAGGACGGTCATGTGGTGCCGGCGCGTTCGAGCATTGCCCTGCAGCGTGGCGAGAACAACGACACGCGTTGGGCGCCGCCGGTGTTCGACGTGGACGGCGTGCGCATTGCCGTGATTTTTGACTTGGACCGCGAACTCGAGATGTTGCCGACCGGTGTTGACCTCATTGCGTATTTCCAATTCAACGCGTTTGACATGACCGACCGCGAGACTGCTGCCATTGCCGCCGTTCGCAGCGGCGCCTACCGCAAGATCGCATCCAAGCGCAGCGTGTGGTTTGCCTGCATGGCGCCGGTCGGTGCCTATGACGAGTCGGTGTATACCGGCGGTTCGTTTGTGCTCGACGACTGCGGTCGCGTGGTGGCCCAGGCGCCGTGTTTTGAGGAGAGCCTGCTGGTTCAGGAGATTCAGCGCGGCGTGATGCTCGATGCCCTGGAAGATCACGAACTGCCCGAGTTCCGTTCCGAGGAGTGGCTGTGGCAGGCGCTGGTGCTCGCCGTGCGCGACAACGCCCGAGCCCACGGTGCGTCGCGTGCTGTGGTGGCGCTCGAGGGCGACTTGCCGTCGTCCCTGCTGGCGGCGCTGGCCGTCGACGCTCTGGGCCCACGTAATGTGATTGGCCTGGTGCTGGGGCGCAACCGTATCTTTACGTGCAAGTTAGAATATACCCGAAAACCCGAATAGCTGATTGTGATAGATTGAAAAA
>URVD01000173.1 GCA_900551195.1 uncultured Collinsella sp. | reverse complement strand
GCTCTACATTGCGGCCGTGTGTGCGAGGTGTCGCGTCAAGCGGCGGCCTACTTTGCGTCGTAGGCCTCGGCATCCCACCAGTCGAGCTGGGCGATGTTGTCGCGGATGTGCTGGCAGCTCTTGTGGAAGCCCTCGAGCTCGTACTCGGACAGGTCCAGCGTGTAGACCTCCTCGACGCCCTCGGCGCCGATCACGCACGGCAGGGAGGTGAAGATGCCCTCCTCGCCATATTGGCCGGTCATGAGCGTGGAGGCGGAAAGCACGGCGTGCTCGTTGTGCAGCACGGCGGCACAGATGCGCGCGGCGGAGTTGGCGACGGCGTACTCGGTGCACTGCTTGCCCTGGTAGGTTACGTAGCCGCCCTTGCGCGCGAGCTCCTCGACCTCCATGTGGTCAAAGGCGTACTTGTCGGGGTTCTCGGCCTGGAGCTCGTTGAGGCTCTTGCCGGCGATGGTCGCAGCCTTAAAGGCAGCCAGCTGGCTAAAGCCGTGCTCGCCGATCATGTAGGCGTCGATGGACTTGGGGCTCACGCCGACCTTCTTGGAGATCTCGGTGCGCAGGCGGGCGGAGTCCAGGCCGCAGCCCGAGCCGATGATCTTCTTGGGATCGTAGCCGGTCAGGTGCCACAGCTCGGTGCACACGACGTCGCAGGGGTTGGAGATGCTCACGAAGATACCGTCAAAGCCGGCGTCGACGATGCGCTTGGCAAAGGTGCGGGCGGCGTCGGTGGTAAAGAACAGCTCGCCGTCGCGGTTGCCAGCGGCCAGCGCGACCTTGCCGGCGGCGTTGACGATGACGTCGCAGCAGGCTAGCTCCTCGTAGTGGTCGTAGCAGTTGACGATCTTGGTGTTGTACGGGACAAACGAAAGGGAGTCGCGCAGGTCCTGGACCTCGGACGTCACCTTGGCCTCGTTGATATCGCACAGGTACAGCTCATCGGCAATGCCCTGCATGAGCAGACTGTTGGCAACATGTGCTCCTACGTGGCCCTGGCCGACCACACCGATCTTACGCGTCTGGTACATATATGCATCCTTTCGGCCGAGTTTTTCGCGTCGAACCATTGTAGCGTCCTGCTGCCACTTTGCTAGGCTAAAGCGCCGTAGATTTTTTGGGACATGCCTTAATCTCTATTTTTGGAGTGATTCGGGCCGCTGACGGCATCGCTGGGCGATGTGCTCGCGCGGATGGGGTCGCTCGTTGTACCATAGCTGCAACTGACTCGTAAGGAGCATCCATGCCCATTCGCATTCCCGACGCCCTCCCTGCTGCCGCGCAGCTCGAGAGCGAGAACATCTTTGTCATGACCGAGTACCGCGCACTGCACCAGGACATTCGTCCGCTGCGCGTGCTCATCCTCAACCTCATGCCCACCAAAATCGCCACCGAGACGCAGATCATGCGCAAGCTCTCCAACACGCCGCTACAGGTGGAGGTGGACCTGCTGCGCACCAAAACGCACGAGGCCACGCACGTGAGCGCCGGCCACCTGGAGACGTTCTACCGCACGTTCGACGACATCCGCGACATTCACTACGACGGCTTGATCATCACAGGCGCGCCGGTGGAGCAGATGCCGTTCGAAGAGGTCGACTACTGGCCCGAGCTCTGCCAGATCATGGACTGGTCCACCACGCATGTGCACTCTACGCTGCACATTTGCTGGGGCGCGCAGGCGGGGCTCTACCATCATTACGGTATTCAGAAGTACGACCTGCCGGCAAAGGCGAGCGGCGTGTTCGAGCATTATCTGGTGAAGCCGCAGAGCCCGCTGGTCCGCGGCTTTGACGACCGTTTCTATGCCGTGCATTCGCGCAATACCGATGTGCGCCGCGAGGACGTGGAGGCCGAGCCGCAGCTCGAGGTCGTGGCAGTGTCCGACGAGGTGGGCCTGTATATCGTCAAGTCGACCGACAGTCGCCGCTTCTTTGTCTTTGGCCATCCCGAATACGATACCGACACGCTGCGTCTGGAGTACGAGCGCGACGTGAAGCGCGGGCTTGATCCTGATGTGCCGGCACATTACTTCCCGGGCGACGACCCCACCGCCGAGCCGCGCAACGTCTGGCGCAGCCAAGCTCAGCTGCTCTACACCAACTGGCTCAACTACTACGTCTACCAGACCACGCCCTACGACCTGGCCCGCGCCGGCGAGGAGCACTAGACTGCGGTGGTACTGCTGTAGCCGTGGCTGACGTGGCGGCGATTAGGCGCTGATGATGTGGAGTAGCGGCAGGTCGTGGGCATCGGTGGGGATGTGGTCGACGCGCTGTTCGTCAAAGGCGATGCCGACGATTTGACATACGGGCGAGAGCATGGGCAGGTAGCGGTCATAGCAGCCGCCGCCGTAGCCTAGGCGCGTGCCGGTGCGGTCGAATGCTACGAGCGGCACGACGATCATGTCGAGAGCTTCGGCAGGCACGATAGGGAAGCGGCTGCTGTCGATGTCCGTGGCCGCAAAGGCCCGCGTGGGGTGGGCGATAAACGGAGCCGCGTCCGCGTCGCCGGCAGCAACTGCCCGCATACACATGCGCTGGCCACAAGCTGCGGCGTCTGTTGCCGAGAGCATGCACGGATAGGCCACGCGCCAGCCACGTTTGGCGGCAGCTGCGGCAAACGCGGCTGAGTCGACTTCGGAACCCATCGCGGCATAGACGGCAACGGTGTGCGGCGCCGCGGCATCCAAGCGGCCCAGCAGCTCAACCAGCCGCGCACAGATATCAGCAGACTTCGCCGCCCGCAAGTCCAAATCAAGAGCATCACGCCGAGCAATCACCGCCCGCCGCAACTCAGCCTTGTCCATCCCGGCTTCCTCTCCCAAACCTACCAAAAAGGGACAGGTTTATTTTGGCAGGTTTTATCTGGGCAAATGTCGAAACCACCACAAAGGTGCCTGTCCCCTTTGTGGTGGTTTTGGCCCATGCGTTAACGCTATAACGCCGCGGCGATTGCTTCGGTCACAAACTTATTGAGTGACTCGCCCTTTTTTGCCGCCGCCAGTGCTGCCTGCTTGTGAAGCTCGGAGCCTGTTCTCACATTGAACGAGCCCTTAAAAGCCCGCTCTGGTTCCTTGCCCTTTTCGGCACAAAACTCAAGGTAATCGTCGACGGCGTCGTGGAAGCATTGCTCCACTTCTTCAGCCGTGGAGCCTTCAAATACGATTGCGTCCCTAATGCCGGCGACCATACCTGTTAGTACATGCTGCTCGGCATCGAACTCGACTGGGGCGAAATAGCCCTTGTATGCCAAAACGTTACTCATGACTGCCTCCGACATCCTGCAGAAATCGAACGATGTTTCGAATTGTCTCCGCTGTCAATTCGTCAGATGGATGAGGCACGTGCATCACGAACATCCTGCCATCTGAGGGCCTGTAGAAGCGAACGCGCGATCCGGATGTCTTGCCTTTGCTGTCCATTTCAAAGCCATATGAGGCCATGACTTTTAAAAAATCGGCATACCGATACGTCGAAGGGCAGCTAAACAGTTGGGCGATGAGTTTATCGGCTCGAGTCATCCCGCCTCACATTCTGCAACTATATTCTAGTTGCAATTTAGATCCGATGCAATCACCCATACTATAGAACATGTGTACGTATAGAACAAGTGTTCGAACCACTACAAAGGGGCCTGTCCCCTTTGTAGTGGTTTTGCTTGCTGTGGTTAGCCCATCAGGTCGACGATGTTAAAGCCGGCGTTGCTCTTTGCGATGACGTCGCGGCCGCCAAAGACGCAGGTGGGCGACTCGGCCGCAATGCGCGTCACGTCGGCGCCGAGCGAGCGCAGCT
>URVD01000172.1 GCA_900551195.1 uncultured Collinsella sp. | reverse complement strand
TTTTCTTTTTTGGCCACATGCCACCAAGGAGAACCTCCCCATGCACAACAAGCGCGTGCTCGTCGCCATGAGCGGCGGCGTCGATTCCAGCGTGACCGCGTATCTGCTCAAAAGTCAGGGTTACGAATGTGTCTGTGCCACCATGCGCCTCACCTGCCCCGCGCCCGATCCCACCACGGGCATGAGTAAGGTCGACCGCGACATCGCCGATGCAAAGGCCGTCGCCGAGCGCCTGGGGATACCCCATCACGTGCTCGACTTGCAGCAAACCTTCGACCGTAACGTGATCGAGCGCTTTGTGAACGCCTACCAGGAGGGGCTGACGCCCAATCCGTGCATCATCTGCAACCGCCACATTAAGTTTGGCGCGCTGCTCGATGCGGCGCTGGATATGGGCTGCGACTACATCGCCACGGGCCACTATGCCAAAACGAGCCATGCGCCCGACGGCACCTGGCAGCTGCATCGCGGCGAAGATCCAAAAAAGGACCAAAGCTACTTTTTGTATTCGCTTACGCAGGAGCGCCTGGCGCGCGCTACGATTTTTCCGCTGGCAGGGCTGGACAAAGAGTGCGATGTGCGCCGCATTGCCGCCGAGCAGGGCTTCATCAACGCCCAGAAGGCCGAGAGCGAGGATATCTGCTTTATCCCGGACGGCGACTATGCGGGCTATATCGAGCGCCGCTGCGGACATCCCGCTGCACCGGGCGACATTGTGTGGCGCGACGGCAGCGTGGTCGGGCGCCACAACGGCGCGCTGCGCTACACCATCGGCCAGCGCAAGGGCCTGGGCGTCGCGATGGCGCACCCCGTGTACGTAACGGGCGTCGATGCCGCCAACAACATTGTGCATCTGGGCGAGGCCGAGGACCTGACGGCCACAGCGCTCACAGCCAACGACTGGATTTGGAGCGCCCCTGCCGACCACATGGAGGCCGAGCTGGATGCCGGCGGCATTCGCGTGGGCGCCAAATACCGCTACCGACAGAAAGACCAGGCAGCAACCCTTACGCGTGATGAAGACGGACAAATGCTGCTAACTTTTGACGAGCCGCAGCGAGCCATCGCCCCCGGCCAGGCAGTCGTAGTCTACCGCGGCGACATCGTCCTGGGCGGTGGCACGGTGGCCGGCGCACTTAAGTAGCCGCGGGTTTATCGCTGCACGTGTCGAAGTACCTCAACAGCGGCACCAACCTCGATTACGCGACGCTCGAGGCCGCGGCGGATGGCCTCGAGTCGACCCTCCGCCGTGGCCCATTTGCTCTGCGAAAGAATCTCGATCGCTTCATCAACAAATCCGTTGAGCCGCGACGAATCGAACCAATCGAGCAAATCCGCAAGCGCCAGCTGGACGGAAGGGTCGGGCCCAAACGGCTTAGCGGAAAACCCAAACTCCCCAGCTGCGAGCACGGCAGTTGGTACGTTGTACCACAGGCAGTTGCCGCTATCGAACAGCGGAGCAGGTTTTATCTCCAGGGTGTCGACATTGCGGATGATGCCGAAGTTTCGCCAATGGCGGTCGCTGTTGGCCAAAAGGGCATCGCAGACAATCATCTGCGACATAGACCTTCTCACAGCGGCCTCATCGACACCATGCTTGCCGAGGTAGCAACAGTATCGATCGTATGTCGAGTTTCCCCGCTGGCTACCAAATGCGCCCTTAACGTAAACAGCCGGAACATATTCCTCGCGGCCGTCAAGAAAGTCGTCGCACAGACACACAGGGCCATCGAACATGCGCTCAACCGTGTAAGGAACAAACTCCCCCTTGGAAAGCAAGCGACGATGCAGAGCCGTTGCAACTGCCTCGTTAAAGGGCCGTTGGTCGTCCATCCCGCACCCTTTAGCCAAAACGCGAATGCCGTTTCGGATCATCCACGATTTAGGGAGCTCGCCCTCGGACGTGTTATCCGGATTATTTAGACCGATGCCTTCCAGCCAACCCGAACGCTCTTCGGGCGCCGATCGCTCAAATTCGTTCTCAAAGTAATTGATGCTTTGCCATTTGAGTTCGGCGCAATCGGCCGGCCGCAGCCAATAACAATCCGAAAGCGATAAGCCCAGGCACCGAACCGGAACCTCGATGCCACTGGCAATTCCCAGTTCACGATAGCGCGAGACGAGTCCAGGGCGAACGTCAGGCACCGACCGATGGCTCCACCACACGTTGAGCTCCCGTTTATTCACCGTAGGAGAAGAGCTCGAGCATGTGCCAAACGGCATTCGTTGCGCATCGAGGACCTCGGCGATTTCGAAGGGAAACTCACGCGTCGGATCAAATGAGACATGCGCGACCTCATGGTCGGCCGACATCAGCGTAAACTTGCGTCCCACATCGGCCGCAGGACGGCGTCCTCGCTTGCGGACCTTTTGGTAGGCGGTCGCAGAATTGTACTCGACCATCTTCCGGCCGCCCACAATATCGCACACAAGCGTCCCCGATGCGGCAAGTTGCGATATGCGGGCTTTCGTAACGCCCAACAGGCGGGCGGCATCACCCATAGATAAGTACTCAGACGTATCCATACACCGCATCACCTCGTTAAGTAATTTACGTGTTTAATTAATAGATTACTTACATCATAATACTAAACGACCTAAAGCGAAAAAAGGCCCGAGAAATCGGGCCTTAGCGATTGGTCAGCCGAGTCGCAAACTACTTCCCTAGCGCTGGACGTAGGCGCGAACGAGCTCGTAGGTGTTGCGCACACCGTCGATGTGGCTGCGCTCGTAGTTGTGGCTCGCGTACACGCCGGGGCCGATCAGGCCGTGACGGATGTCGTAGCCGGCAGAGAGCGTGGCCTCGACGTCCGAACCGTAATGCGGGTACACGTCGATGGCGTAATCGAGCTTAAGCTCGCGCGCGATATTGGACAGCGTGGTCACCAGATCGTAGTTGTAGGGGCCACCCGAATCCTTGGCGCAGATCGACACCATGCGCTCGGTGCAGCCCAGGTCGTCACCCACGCAGCCCATGTCAACGCTGATCATCTCGCGCGTGTCGGCCGGCACGAAAGCGCCGCCGTGGCCGACCTCCTCGTACACGGTAAAGAGCAGGGACACCTTGCGCGAAAGCGACACCTCGCCGTCAGCAACGGCGCGGGCCAGACCCAGCAGAATCGCCGCCGACAGCTTGTCATCCAGAAAGCGGCTCTTAATGTAGCCGCTTTCCGTCACCGTGGTGCGCGGATCCATGGCGATGATATCGCCCGTCTGAATACCCAGCTCGAGGACATCATCCTTGCTATCGACGTTCTCGTCGAGCAGGATTTCCATGTTCTTCTCGATGGTCTTAACCGGCTCATCGGCCACATGCGCCGAAGGCTCGGTATTGAGGACCACGCCCGTGTAGACATTGCCATCGCGCGTGTAAACGGTGCAGTTCTCGCCATCGGCCGTAGACCACTGGTGCCCGCCGAGCGTCGTGGGGCGCAGGCGACCATTGTCCTTAATGGAGCGTACCATGGCGCCCAGGGTATCGACATGGCTCGCCAGTACGAGCGACTCACCCTCGCCACCAAGCTCAACCAACACGTTGCCCTTATTGGAGCGCTCGGGGCCAAAGCCCATATCGCGCAACGTTTCCATTAGATAGTCAGTAGCCGCACGGGTATAGCCCGTAGGTGAAGCAATCGAGGTAAGCGCCTTCAACTGGTCAGTAATATAGGAGAGCGTAGAATCCATCTTGGACACCAAAGTCACCCTTTCATATCGAATTAAACCCACAGCAACAATACCACCGCGAGCCATCTTTTTACCTAGCGAGATGACCCATCGAGCTCGCCAGGACTGCGCCCGCCACGATAACGAGCCGGCGG
>URVD01000171.1 GCA_900551195.1 uncultured Collinsella sp. | reverse complement strand
CACTGCTCCGGATTCACACCGGATTCCCTCTTTATGACGAAACCGGATGGTTTTATGCCGCCGTAACGGGGCGATCGCGCAGACCGTTATGCGCGCCCGGGATCGTCACAAGGGGGCAATCGAGATATTCGGCAGCCGCTCGCGTGCCAGCCTCGCGGGGTGTATCGACCGAAAGCTCGCCCAAAAACACGGCCGACACCGCCTTTGACGCGCGGACGCGCTCCCAGTCGGGAGCATATGTCATATTTGTTCCGTATTCATTAGCCATAAAGCAACGACCATTGCGCAGGGCATGTTTGGCTTCCGCTTCGGTCGTCCCGGGAGCTTCGGGGTCCAAGTCGCCGAGGGCTCCCAAGAAAAGCCGGAGCGCCCTTGAAACCTTTCCAGCCGCAATCATATCGAGCAAAACCGGAGCTGCGCCCATGCCGACGCCTTCGGCCGACACAGCCGGCTCATGCAGAATCGCACGGGCGACGAGATGGGGTTCGGCGCGAAGAAGCTCCAGCGCCACCAACGTACCGGCGCTATGCGCAAGCACATTTGTCGGAGCGCCAACGTGTTCGATCACGGCTTGCAGGTCGGCGGCCTGAGCGGCAAGATCATAGCTGCCGTCTGCCGCATCGCTGCTGCCACCGCAGCCGCGGCGGTCGTAGGCAATTACGCGGTAGTTGCGGCTGAGCTCACAAGCGATACCGTCGAAAAATGTGCCGTCGACACAAGCGCCGTGCACGCACACCAAGGCAGGAGCATCAGGCGACACATCTGGGCCGGCATATTCGCGACAGGCAATCGTGGTGCCCGCATTCTCGACCGTAAAATTCATGTTGTGCCCCCATCATCAATGCTCATCCAGTTGCACGTCAGTGCGGTTGGATAGACCCGCATTGCCTTACACCTTGTTAACAGATTAACTTTCCCCGACCCGAGGCTTTTCATGGCACGGCATCATGAGCGACGTGAAAAAACGAAACTTGTAAAGCAAGAGCCCACACCTTGCTTTGGAGCCGATGCTATGCTTAGGCACAATTGTCTTGAGGAGCATATGCCTATGTCTACGTTTTTGAATGCCAGCCCCATCTTTGGGCCCGTTCGCAGCCGTCGCCTTGGTCTCTCGCTCGGCGTCAACATGATGCCGGCCAGCGGCAAAATCTGCACGTTCGACTGCATCTACTGCGAGAACGGCCTCAACGCCGAGCGCCCCTGCCATGAGCCGTATAACACGGCTGCCGTGGTACTCGAAGCGCTCGAGGCAAAGCTGCGCGAGATGGCAGCCGAGGGCGAGCTCCCCGATGTAATCACCTTCGCAGGCAACGGCGAGCCCACCGCCGCACCGGAGTTTCCACGGGCCATCGCCGGCGCCGTCGCACTGCGCGACGAGCTTGCCCCAAACTCCAAGATCGCCGTGCTCTCCAACGGCACACGCGCCGACCGCCCCGAGGTGCACGACGCGCTCATGATGGTCGACGACAACATTCTTAAGCTCGATACCGTCGACCCGGCGTTTATCCAGCTGCTCGACCAGCCTGTTGGCCCCTACAACGTCGAACACCAGATCGAGACGTTCGCAAGCTTTGACGGTCACGTTATTATCCAGACGATCTTTTTGACCGGCGAGTATCAGGGCAAGCTCATCGACAATACCGGCGAGGAGTATGTTGCCCCCTGGCTCGCGGCGCTTGAGCGCATTCGCCCGCAGGAGGCGACCATCTACACGGTGGCGCGCGAAACACCGGTCGCCGGCCTTGCCAAAGCAGCGCCCGAGGTGCTCGACGCCATTGCCGCGCGCGTGCGCGCCCTCGGCATCCCCTGCCAGGTGAGCTACTAGCAAAACCACGCAGCAGCTAGTGCCCGCCATCCCGCCCCATCAGTTGCGGTGATATAGTTCCTATTTGTGCTGTTAAACCGCTTAAATCGGAACTATATCACCGCAACTTTTATGGCCGCGTGGGTGGGCTATACTAGCTGCGAATGAAAGGAAGTTAGCCATGTATGACAAAGGACCCGTGCCCGGCCGCAACGACGCTTGCTGGTGCGGCAGCGGCAAGAAATACAAGAAATGCCATAGCGCCTTTGATGAGCGCCTCGAGCGCTTGTGGGAAGAAGGCTGGGAGGTTCTGCCTCGCACGCTCTACAAGACTCCCGCCGATATCGAGGGCATCAAGCGCTCGGCAGCCATCAACGTGGGCGTGCTCGATTATGTGGGCGAGCATATCGCCGCAGGCATGACCACCAACCAGATCGACCAGATGATCTACGACTACACCGTCGAGCACGGTGGCACGCCGGCCGACCTCAACTACGAGGGCTACCCCAAGAGCGTGTGCACCTCGATCAATGATGTGGTCTGCCACGGCATTCCCTGCGATACGGACGTGCTGCACGAGGGCGACATCATCAACGTAGACTGCTCCACGATCTTGGACGGTTACTTTAGTGATTCGAGCCGCATGTTCTGCATCGGCGAGGTCTCGGCCGAGCGCCAGCGCCTGGTCGACGTCACCCGTGCCAGCGTGGAGGCGGGTCTGGCAGCCGTCAAGCCATGGCTACCGCTCTCCGTTATGGCCGAGGCAGTACAAAAGACCGTCGAGGACGCCGGCTTTAGCGTGGTGCGCGAGTACGGCGGACACGGCATCGGTAAGGAGTTCCACGAGGACCCGTTTGTGGGCTTTACCACCGAGGCGCCCGATGTGGACACCATCATGGTGCCGGGCATGGTCTTTACCATCGAGCCCATGGTCAACGCCGGAGCGCCCGACATCAAGATCAGCAAGGGCGACGGCTGGTGCGTGCGCACCAAGGACGGCAGCGATTCGGCCCAGTGCGAGGTACAGCTCGTGGTGACCGAGGACGGCTACGAGCTGCTGAGCTGGTAGCCGTGGATGCGCCGGGCTTCACGATGGATATGTTAACCATCGCGAAGCCCGGCGTTTTTATAGCGTTTTGCCTGATAAAACCCGCCAAAATAAACCTGTCCCTTTTTGGCGGGTCAAGCGGAAAGGACTACTTGTGAACATCTTGGTTTTGCTGCCCGTCAACGACCACCATCGCGCAATTCTTGAGTCGAGCGCTCCGGGCGAGGACTTTATCTACACGAGCGCCGACGCTATCACGCGCGAACAAGTCGCCAACGCCGACGTGATCTTGGGCAACATCGACTCTGACATGCTCACGGCATGCGAGCATCTCCAGCTGCTGCAATTGCAGACCGCCGGCTATGACGACTACCTTGCCGCCGGCACCGTGCCAGCCGACGCCAAACTGTCTTGCTCGGTGGGCGCCTACGGCCAGGCCGTGAGCGAGCACATGTTTGCCATGGTCCTTTCCATGATGAAGCGCCTGCCCGGCTATCACGACTTGCAGCGCGAACATCGCTGGGAGGATTTGGGGCCAGTTACCTCGCTCAAAAACGCCAACGTGCTGGTGCTGGGCGCGGGCGATATCGGCGGTCACTTTGCCACGCTCTGCCGCGGCATGGGCGCGCACGTCCGCGGCATCAAGCGCCATCCACTCGTCTACCCCATTGTGTTTGAGGACATGGACGGCATGGACGCCCTACCTGAGCGCCTGGCAGAGGCCGACATCGTCGCATCCTTTATGCCGAGCACGCCCGAGACCCGCGGTCTGGCGAACGCCGAGTTCTTTGCCGCGATGAAACCAGGTGCCTTCTTTGCCAACGGCGGCCGCGGCGACCTTGTGGTCACCGATGACTTGGTTGCCGTTCTGGAGTCGGGACATCTCGCCGGCGCCGCGGTCGACGTCACCGACCCCGAACCGCTGCCCGCGACAAGCCCCCTGTGGGATGCGCCCAACATGCTCATCACGCCGCACGTCTCCGGCTGGTTCCACCTGGCAGCCACGCTCAACAACGTCGTCGACATCGCCGCGGAGAATCTGCGTCACCTGCAGGCCGGCGAGACCCTGCGCTGCTGGATCGAACATTAGGGTTCCGCCGTTCTAACGAAC
>URVD01000170.1 GCA_900551195.1 uncultured Collinsella sp. | reverse complement strand
AGCTGGTCGAGCGTGGCGAGAAGCCGCCTGTGGCAAAACTCATCATCATTGGGTTCGGCATGCCGGTTCATACAACGCCCGATGGCATCATCGTTGCTCCCGTTGACACACTCGCGCCATAACGTTGTGGTGGGATCACCTTGCCTTCGGAAGGGGTTTCAGTCTCAAGCGACTTTTCCAACACTCACTTATGCCTGCATGCCAATTCTGGTCTAGCAAGGCCAAAGAAAAGGGGGTCCCGTTTGGGGCCCCTTTGCAGTTGCACTTAGATGCGGTTCATCTGAGCGGCGACTTTGTTATACCAGTCCTGCCACGTGGGCGGGCAGTACTTTTTGGCCGCTGCCGGGGTAAGGGTGGAGCCGTAGTTGGCACCCAGATAGGCAACGTGAGCGGAGATGCCCTCGCTCCAGCTGCCAAAGCTGCGCCAGCCGCCGCCACGGGCGCTCCAGCCCCAGGCGTTGTAAGAATTGGCGCAATAAGCACCCTTGGTGCTCTCGATACAGGCGATGGCGGGGGACCAACGGGGGTCGACACCGGTATTCCAGGCGGCGACGGCAAAGTTATAGCCCTGGCCTGCCATGGGGGAGCCGGCAAGATAATTATCGATGCGGCTCGTCCACTCATTAATGAACGAATCGTAATCGGAGCTACCGGTATTGGAGTTGTTCACCGTGGTGTCTATGGTGGTGTTGGTGTTGGTGGCCTGGCTGCTGGAATTGCCGCCGCTTACGCCCTCGCCCGAGAGCTTCTCGGCGGCAGCGGCCTTATCGGCCTCAAGCTTGGCAAGCTCGGCGGCATTTTCCTGCTCGGCTTTTGCCTGTGCCTCGCTGCGGAGCTGCTGGGCCTGCGCCAGCGCATCCTCGGCGTTTTTCTGCTCTGCCTCAAGCTGTGACTTGGCCTGCTGGAGCTCGGCCTTGTTCTGCTCGAGTTCGGTTTGCATATTATTGAGCTCTTCGATCTCGTCGACGCTCGAGCTCGTGATCTGGTTGGTGTATTTGCAGGTCGTGATGAACTCACCCAGGCTCTGCGCGTTGACCAGGAAGCTCACGATAGGATTGGTGCCCTTCTGATACTTGTACAGATCGCGCATGGCGGAGCTTGCCTTGGCCTGCTGCTCGGGAAGCTTAGCCTCGATTTCCTCGATGCTTGCCTCGTTGGAGTCAATCTGCTTTTGCAGGTCATCGAGTTTGGTGCGGGCGTCGTTGTAGGCACTCGTGGCGGCTTCGATCTTCTGCTGGGCTGCGGAAAGCTGGTCCTGCGTTGCCTGCGAGGCGGCATACGCCGCAACGGGGGAGAGCATCGGCGTGGCCGTCAGCGCAACGGCGAGCGCGGCGCTCGTGATGATACGAGCCGGCTTCGACGCAATGAGCGCTGCGGTGCGATGATTCGAATGCTGCATCCAGTCCCTCTGCAATCAATCGTAGGTTATGGTTCGAACGGTATTCTACTACTGCTTTCGACCTCAACTTGAACCTTAAAGGTTCCAAAGGGTCAAGTTGAACTTGAGGCTTTGGCTTTGACCTGCAGTTATGATGAATTGTTGAGAAACCATAGAGTTCAACTTTAACGTTACTGGGGCCTGTTTGCGGACGGGCTTTCGGCCGTGAAAGCTATCTCAACAGGGGGTTTGCAGCTACAAGGCCCCATCGCGGTGAGTGCGGCTTTATGCTGGACGATCACGTCGATTGCCATAGATACGGTGGAGCTTTGGGCACCAGCGGCTCGGCACGCTAGAATAAATCAGTTGCGCAAAGACCGCCCGTTGTGTGGGCAGTTCATGATAGGAAGTTTCCATGGCATTGCAGTTTACAGAGCGCGAGTTCATTCCCGTGCTGCTCGGTGGCGACATCAACGCCTATTCGGTGGCGCGCGCCTTCTACGAGGAGTACCAGGTCAAGAGCCTGGTCTTTGGCAAGTACCAGACGGGTCCCGCGTACCGTAGCCAGATTATCGACTACACGCCCAGCGTGGATATCGATACCATGCCTGTGATGCTCAGGACCGTCAACGGCATTGCCCAAGCGCATGCCGATAAGACGATTGTCCTTGTGGGCTGTGGCGATAACTATGTTGCCCTCGTGGCTCAGGCCAAGGATGCCCATGAGTTGGCGGATAACATCGTCGCGCCTTACGCTCCCTATAGCATGCTTGAGCAATGTCAGAAGAAGGAGATCTTCTACGAGCTGTGCGAGAAGCACGGCGTGCCCTATCCGCATACCTTTACCTTCACCATGGCGATGCTGAACGCCCAAGGCGAGGCACCTGCCGAAGTGCTCGACCAGATTGACTTCCCCTACCCGATGATCCTGAAGCCTTCTGACGGCATCATGTGGTGGCAGCACGAGTTCGAGGGCCAGAAAAAGGCCTATGAGATTGCCGACCGTGCCGAGCTGGAACAGGTCATTCGCGACTCGTATGCCAGCGGCTACACCGACGACCTGATCTTGCAGGATCGCGTGCCCGGCAACGACGAGTACATGCGCGTGCTCACCAGCTATTCCGACCGCAACGGAAAGGTCCGCATGATGTGCCTGGGTCACGTGCTGCTCGAGGAGCATCAGCCTCACGGTGTCGGCAACCACGCCTGTATCATCACCGAGCCCAATGACGAGCTCATGGGCGGCGTGCGCAAGTTGCTCGAGGACCTTCACTTTGTGGGCTATTCCAACTTTGACGTTAAGTACGACGAGCGCGACGGCTCGTTTAAGTTCTTCGATTTCAACACGCGCCAAGGTCGCAGCAACTACTACGTCACTAACAGCGGCTTTAACGTTGCCAAGTATGTGGTGGACGAGTATGTGTTCAACCGCCCGTTTGAGCCGGAGTTTGTGACGGCGAAGGACGAGGCGCTGTGGATGGTCGTCCCCATGGGCGTCGTCGACAAGTACGTCAAGGATCCCGAGCTGCGCGCTAAGGTGCATCGCCTGGACAAGGAAGGCAAGGGCGCCGACCCTTCGTTTATGAAGGGCGACTTTGTCTTTAACCGCTGGCTGCGCATGTGGCACACCAAGCTGCGCCACTTTAAGCTGTTCAAGACGTATTACAAGTAGATGAGTGCGGCGCCCGTCCGGTTTACATCGGGCGGGCGCGGGTATGATACGCGCAATTGCGTGGGCGTCACCAAGGAGGCGGCGATGGAAAAGCTGGGAGTTATCGGCGGCATGGGCGCCGAGGCCACGTCGTATTACTACGACCAGGTAGTGCGTCATACGGCTGCTGCCTGCGATCAGGATCATATCGACATGGTGGTGCTCTCCAAGTCGACCATGCCCGACCGCACGCTGGCCATTAAGACTGGCGAGCACGCCAAGCTGCTGGCGACCATGAAAGAGTGTGCCCAGGCACTCGAGTCGCTGGGCTGTGCGCACATTGCCATTCCCTGCAACACGTCACACTACTTCTACGACCAGATCCAGTCGTTTACGAAGGTGCCGATTATCCACATGCCGCGTGAGTCGGTGCGCTATGCCCTTGCGGGTGCGGTGATGGGGGAGTGCGAGTTCGACCCCAACCTGAGTATGCCGGCCGAGCCGGTGCACAAGATTGGCATCATGGGAACTGATGGCACCGTGGGCGCGGGCGTCTACGGCCGCGAATGCGAGGCTGCGGGTGTTGAGGTCGTCTATCCCAGCGAGAAACGTCAGAACGATGTGATGTCGCTTATCTACGATGATGTGAAAGCCGGACGTGAGCCCGATATGGATAAGTTCGACCGCGTGATGTGGGAGTTCGCCCGTAGCGGCTGCGACCGTGTCATTCTGGCCTGCACCGAGCTATCGGTGCTGCAGAAGTATCGAGAGATGCCCGAGATCACCCTCGATGCCATGGATGTCCTGGTGCGCGAATCCATCATCCGCAGCGGCGCCCCCTACCGCCTCTAGCTTCCGACCTGTCAAAAAGGGACAGGTTAATTTTGGTAGGTTTTATCTGGTGTTTTGCGACGCGACAGACACGCCCTCCCCAAA
>URVD01000169.1 GCA_900551195.1 uncultured Collinsella sp. | reverse complement strand
ACGGAAACTGACGGCAATTTGGTGGAAAAGAACGGTCAGGTGACTCTGTTCGTAGCTCGTGCAACAACGCCTTCGTATCCGGGCTCGCCACGCGGCCCTCCAGAAACAGGCGCGCAAGCACGCCGGCAATCACGCCGTGGGCGAAGTTGAAGCCATCGACTACGGCAGTGGTACCGCCGTCGCCCTCCTCGAGCGCGAACAGGCCCTTGGACGTCGCCAACCACAGCGTGCGCGTCAGTCCAAAGAGCGCGCCCTCTTCCTTGTCGTCGTCCACCACGGCGGCGACCCACTCGCCGGCATCAATCACGCGGGAGACCTCAGCCGCAACGGCACCAAGCGCGTCGGCATCGCCGGCGGCTGCGCGAACCATAGCAGGTATCTCAAACACACTGGAGGCAGCAGCAGCCCCGCCCTCGCCGCCGATCAACGCCAAGAAACGGTTCTGCATGGCGGTGATACCAAGCGTACCCAGTGCCGCAGACACCTCGTCGGCAGAAAACGCCGGGAAGGACGTCGCCTCAAAATCGAGCTCAACGGGTGCATCGGTGCGGATGGTCGCCACCTTACGGCTCAGCAGCGCGTCGTCGATGTGTGCGCGCAGGTTTTCTCCCATCTTGCCCTTGACCTCGTCAGCATGCGCGATGACCTCGTCAAGGCTGCCGTACTGCGCGATGAGCGCACTCGCCTTTTTGGGGCCGATGCCCGGTACGCCGGGAATGTTGTCCGACGTATCGCCCTTTAGACCGTAAAAATCGGGCACGAGCGCCGGCGTAATGCCATGATACAGGTCGTCCACGCTCTCGGGCGTCATGATCGCCACGTCGGACAGGCCCTTGCGGGTCGAGACCACGTTGACGTGCTCGGTCACGAGTTGATACATGTCGCGGTCGCCGGTCACCAGCAGCATGTCGCAGCCGGCCTCCTCGCCCAGGCGCGCCATGGTTCCCAGGATATCGTCGCCTTCCCAGCCCTCGGACTGCAGAATCGGCACGTTGAGCGCGGTGAGCAGCTCCTTGATCATCGGAAACTGCGCATGCAGATCGGGGTCCATGGGCGGGCGTTGCGCCTTATACTGCGGCAGCATCTCCATGCGCACGCGCGGTTTGCCCTTGTCAAACGCCACGACCACACCGTCGGGGTTAAAGGCATCGATCATCTTGAGAAACATGTTCAGAAAGCCGAAAATCGCGTTGGTGGGGCGGCCGTCCGGCGCATTCATGGTGGGGGGCACGGCGTGGAAGGCGCGGTGCATGAGCGAGTTGCCGTCGATAACGGCAAAGGTGCGGCGCTTGTCAGACATATTGAATACCTCGCTTTGGGCTGGGCACGGTTTGCTTACTCCAGTTTACACGCTCCCCGCCCCGCGGCCACCGCACATCAAGCTCCCCCGCCACCGCGAGCCCGCGCGTGATACGATGGCTCACGGTACATCAACCAGCACGATCGATCCGAAAGGAGCCTGCGTCATGGAGCGTCCCTGCGCATGGAAAAAGTACACGCCACAGCAAGTCGAGGAGCTCGAGGGGCTTTGCCGCGGCTATAAGCAGTTTTTGAGTGAGAACAAGACCGAGCGCCTGTGCGTCAAGGCCGGTATCAAGATGGCCGAGGAGGCGGGCTACGTCAATCTGGAGACCGTGATCGCCGAGGGCCGCGCGCTCAAGGCCGGCGACAAGGTGTACGCCGCCAACCACGGCAAGGACCTCATGCTCGTCAACCTGGGCACCGCCCCGCTCGAGCAGGGCTTTAACATCCTGGGCGCCCACGTGGACTCGCCGCGCCTGGACCTTAAGCAGAATCCCGCCTTCGAGGCCGGCGACATGGCCTACCTCGACACGCACTACTACGGCGGCGTCAAGAGCTACCACTGGGTCGCTTCCCCGCTCGCACTCGTGGGCGTCATCTGCAAAAAGGACGGCACCACCGTCGACATCAACATCGGCGACAAGGCCGACGACCCGGTCTTTACCATCTCCGATCTGCTGATCCACCTCTCGAGCGAGCAGATGGCCAAGCCCGCCAAGGACGCCGTCGACGCCGAGATTCTCGACGTGATCGTGGGCGGCCGTCCCGTCAAGTTCGATGAGGACGACAAGGACGCTTCCAAGGAGCCCGTCAAGCAGATGTTCTTGGACATCCTCAAAGAGCAGTACGGCGTCGAGGAGGAGGACTTCCTCTCCGCCGAGATCGAGGTCGTGCCCGCCGGCCCCGCCCGCGACATGGGCCTCGACCGCTCCATGATTCTGGGCTATGGTCACGACGACCGCGTCTGCGCTTACCCCTCCATGCTCGCCCAGATCAATGTGGCCAATGTCGAGCGCACGAGCATCACGCTCATCGTCGACAAAGAGGAGATCGGCTCCGTGGGCGCCACCGGCATGACGAGCCGCTTCTTCGAGAACACCGTCGCCGAGATCATGACGCTCGCCGGCGAGGATAGCCCGCTGGCCCTGCGCCGCGCGCTCGCCCGCAGCCGCATGCTCTCCTCCGACGTGTCCGCCGGCTTCGACCCGGGCTACGCCGGCAAGTTCGAAACCAAGAACGCAGCCTTTATGGGTCGCGGCCTGTGCTTTAACAAGTACACGGGCAGCCGCGGCAAGGGCGGCTCTAACGACGCCGACGCCGAGTATGTGGCCCTCATTCGCGACATCATGGACAAGGCAGGAGTGGACTTCCAGACCTGCGAGCTCGGTCGCGTCAACGCGGGCGGCGGCGGCACCATCGCATACATCATGGCTAAGTACGGCATGAACGTCATCGACTCTGGCGTTGCCGTCCTGTCCATGCACGCCCTGTGGGAGGTCGCCAACAAGGCCGACATCTACGAGGCCTATCGCGGCTACAAGGCCTTCCTCGAGCGCGCCTAATCCACCCCACCCATAACTTGCGGTGGAATACGGATTGATTTGGTCTTTCAATAGCCCAAACAGACCGTATTCCACCGCAATTTCTTTTTTGGCAGAGGAGAGTCCATGCTGCAGGTCATCATTTCGCCCGCCAAGCAGATGCGCGCGGCCCAAAATGCTTTTGAAGTCCTGGGCATTCCACCCTTTGTGCGCGAGACAGCTCGCCTCCACCGCGCACTGCTAGATATCGAGCGGAATGAAGGCAGCGGCGGCCTGCAGGCGCTGTGGAACGTGAGTGACAAACTGCTGGGACCTTGCCTCAACACCCTGCATGAGTTCGGGCCCATCCTGAAAAACGGCGATCTCGACAATCCCGCACTCGCCCGTCACTTCTCCCCTGCCATCATGTCCTATCACGGCATTCAGTACCAGAGCATGGCACCCGAGGTAATGGATGCCGAACAGCTCGCCTGGCTGCAAAGCCATCTGTGGATCCTCTCCGGCCTCTACGGGTGCGTTCGTCCCTTTCATGCCGTCGAACCGTATCGGCTGGAGATGGGCGCGAAGCTCGCCGTTGACGATGCCCCAGACCTCTACGCGTTTTGGAGCGACAAGCTCGCGCGGGCTATCGCCCCGGCAGGCTCAAACACCACGATCGTCAACCTCGCCAGCGTAGAGTATGCCAAAGCCGTTCTGCCCCACCTCGCGGGCGACGCCACGGCCGTCACATGCCTCTTTGGCGAGGGCATCCGCAACGGGAAGCCCATCCAACGGTCGACCGCCAGCAAAAAGGCGCGCGGCTCCATGGTGCGGTGGATGGCAGAAAACAAGCTCGAGGATGCAAGCGAACTTACCGCATTCAACATCGGCTATCGGCACATCCCCGAGCTTTCAGACAAAAACACCCTGGTTTTCATGAACGCGCAGGCACTATAGGCCCGCCGTTTCCAAACACCCCGTTACTCCGCCAAGCCATCGGCCTTTGCAATCTCGCTCGTCGAGCCATCTTGGTAGGTAATCTTAACGTGCTCTACGTCGGATACCGTAACGCCCGACGGAGGTTCCAGACGCCACTCCGTCAGCGCAATGTCCATGGTCGTGGGCACGTCCCCTTGATCTTTGAGCTTCACCGTCAGCGTTTTGAGCGTCGCATCAAACGTCACGCGTTCGATTTCTTCACCCGGAATAG
>URVD01000168.1 GCA_900551195.1 uncultured Collinsella sp. | reverse complement strand
GTGATGGCGACGGCCACGATAAACATGCCCAGCAGCGAAAGTCCGATGGGCCAGTACCAAGCGAGGATGACGCCCAGACCAACTGCGATGCCCTTGCCGCCATGGAAGTTGAGGTAGGGCGAGAAGATATGGCCCCACACGGCTGCCAGGCAGATGACGCCGAGCATCCAGTCGCCGGCGGCACCGGGGGCCATAATGCTCACGGGGAAGCCATAGCCCAAGTCGGCAATGAGCGGACGCGCGATAAGGACACAGATGGCGCCCTTAAGGCAGTCGAGCAGCAGCGTGAGCGCGGCCACCTTGGGGCCGGCCACGCGCAGGGCGTTGGTGGTGCCGATGTTGCCGGAGCCCGCCTTGCGAATGTCGGTGTGGTTGAACACGCGGCCCAGGATCAGGCCAAACGGAATCGCCCCGATAAAGAACGAGACCACGGCGCAGATGGCGGTCAGCAGAATCGGATTATGCATCCTTCTGTTCCTTCTTCCTAAAGAAGAGTCGAATGGGTGTGCCGGCAAAGTCGAAGGTCGAGCGCATGCGGTTCTCCACGTAGCGCTGGTAGGTGTCGTTGACCAGGTCACTGTGGTTGACGAAGAACGTGAACGTCGGCGGGTTGACGCCCGTCTGGGTCACGTAATGCATACGCAGGCGGCGCTTGCCGTCCACCACGGTATGGCCGAACTCGCGCAGGTCGGTGAGGAACGTGTTGAGGCGCGAGGTGCTGATCTTCTGCGAGCGCGTCTTTTCGGCGGCGTCGACCATTGCCCAGATCTTCTCCACGCTGCGGCCGGTCAGGGCCGAGATGCGCAGATACTGGGCCCAGGGAGCCATGACGCCCAGACGGCGGTCGACGGTCTCCATGCAGGCCTCGCGCTTGCGGTCATCGTCGAGCAGGTCCCACTTGTTGAGCAGCACCACGATGGCGCAGCCGCGCTCGATGGCAAGACCCATGACCTTCTGGTCCTGCTCGGTAACGCCCACGGAGGCGTCGACGACGAGCAGCGCCACGTCGGCGCGGTCGATGGCGCGCAGGCCGCGGACCATGGAGTAGTACTCGATGTTCTCGTACACGGTGCTCTTCTTGCGAATACCCGCGGTGTCGACCATGCGGTAGTGCTTGCCGTTGCGCTCCACGACGGTGTCGATGGCATCGCGCGTGGTGCCGGCGATGTTGGACACGATGGAACGGTCGGCGCCCAGGATGCGGTTGAACAGCGAGGACTTACCGGCGTTGGGGCGGCCGATGATGGCCACGTTCAGCGCATCGGGGAACTCGTCGGCGACCTCGTCCTCCTCCTCGGGCAACAGGGCCACGATGTCGTCGAGCAGGTCGCCCGTGCCGTGGCCGTGCAGGGCCGAAAGCGGCGTGGGCTCACCGATGCCGAGCGAATAGAACTCCCAGATGCTGTCATTTTCGCGGTCGGGGTTATCGAGCTTGTTCACCAGCAGAAAGACCGGCTTGTCGCAGCGCTTGAGCATGCGAGCGACCGACTCGTCCTCCTCGGTGACGCCGGTGCGGCCGTCGACCACAAACAGGATGACGGCGGCTTCCTCGGCGGCGGCGAGGGCCTGGTCGCGGATGGACGTGGCAAAGACATCGTCGCTCTTGAGCGGCTCGATACCGCCCGTGTCGACGATGGTGAACTCGCGGCCGTTCCAATCGGCCGTGTGATACGAGCGGTCGCGCGTGACGCCGCGGGACTCGTGGACGATGGCGTCCGAGGTCTGGGCCAGGCGGTTAACGAGCGTGGACTTGCCCACGTTGGGGCGTCCGACGACGGCGACGATAGGTTTCATCTGCTCTCCTTTAATGGGTAGGGTCAGTGGAATTAGTAGAGTCGGCAGGCACAATGCCAAGGATGCGCTCCAGGGTATCGAGCAGCTCATGCGGCATGGTCGACACCACATGAACCTCGGCGCCGCGACTGGTAAGGCTTGCGAGTAAATCGTCACGATGATACTCGTCAAGCGTCATGCCGTCAGCGTTGAACATGAGCTTAGGCACAAAGAGCATAACCCCCGACAGATCTTGGGGCAGCTGCTCCAGAATGTCACACGCGACGATGAGGCCGGTCACGTCCACGTTGCCGCCAAAGTAGCGGTTCTTGATGGCCGTGACAGTGCCGGCGAGACCATACGGCGACTCCACAAAGCGCGCCACGGTGTCGCGCGCGCTGTCGCCGGAGAGGCACAGCAGGCGCTGGTTGCGCTCGGCGATGCCAGCGCGGACGCGGGCCAGACGCTCGGCGTCGGCGGCAAGCACGTCGTCGGTCTCGTCCAGATACGAGCGGATCATGCCGATGCCGTCGTAGTACTGCGGGTAACCGTCGTAAAAGTCCGCCTCGGGAGGATCGATGCCGGCGTCCAGATAGAATTCGTCGCTCATCTGGAAGGTGTGGCGGCCAAAGCGCTCATAGGCACGATCCTGGAAGGGCCTGATCATGGCGATGGTCTCGCGCGCTAGCTCGGGTTTGTCGCTGTAGGACCAGCTAAAACGGTTCTGATGCTTGGTAAAACCGAGCGGCACAATGCCCAGGCTGGTGATTTGCTCGTGCTCCTCGCAAAAGCGCAGGGTCTTTTCCAGCTCCTCGCCGTCGTTCATGCCGGGGCACAACACGATCTGCGCATGAATCTCTATGCCGGCGGCCATGATGGCCTCGAGCACATCCATGCCGCGCTGGGCGTTACGGCCCATCATGCGGCGGCGGACGTCGGGGCTTACGGCATGGACCGACACGTTCATAGGGCTCATGTTGCGTTGGATGACGTTTTGCACGTCCTCGTCGGTGAGGTTCGTGAGCGTAACAAAGTTGCCCTGCAAAAAGCTTAGGCGATAGTCGTCATCGCGAATATAGAGCGTGGAGCGGCCGCCCTTGGGGAGCATCGTCATAAAGCAGAACACGCAGGCGTTCACACAGGTGCGCATGCCATCGAAGATAGGGCCATCGAACTCAAGGCCCCAGTCCTCTCCTGGGAAGCGGTCGAGCTCGACGGAGGTGACGGTGTTGTCGCGCGGGTCGAAAACCTCGAGGTCGACGGTATCATCGTCGGCCTCCCAGAGCCACACAATCATGTCGGTAAGCTGCTCACCGTTGACCGTGAGCACGCGCATGCCCGGCTCGATACCCACATCCCACGCGGGCGATTCGGGACGCACGTTCTTAACGAGCGCGCCCTCACCCGGCTCGGGATCGCGGCTGCGCCCGTAATCGGCCACCTCGGCGGCGTATGCGGGTACGGTCTGGTCCATGATTAGCGGCAAAGCTCCTTGATGCGCGTTACGGCGCGCTCGATGTGTTCTTGCGGGGTGGAAGCGCCGGCGGTGATACCGATGTGGTGAGCGCCGGTTAACCACTCGGCCTGGAGCTCGGAAGCTTCCTCGATATGATACGTGCGCTCGCAGGCGTCTGCGCAAATCTGCGCCAGGCGGCGGGTGTTGCCCGAGTTCTTGCCGCCCACGACGACCATGCAGTCGCAGCGGTTGGCAAGTGCGGCGGCCGCCTGCTGGCGCTCGCGCCAAAACGACCGATACCGGCCGGGCACCTTCACCAGATCGCCGTGGGTTCCCAGCTGGGTGATGCGCCCCTTCTCTAGGACGGCTATCTGATCTGCGGCGGCGATGGTGGACAAGCGATGGGCTATGGCGATGACCGTGCGATCGCGCGCCAACTCGTGCATAGCCTCCACGATGGCCGCTTCGTTTTCCGCATCGAGCGCGGCCGTGGCCTCGTCGAACAGCACGATGGGCGAGTCCTTCAGCAAAGCGCGCGCGATAGCGACGCGCTGGCGCTCTCCGCCCGAAAGGCGGCAGCCTCCCTCGCCCACGGGCGTGTCCCATCCCTGCTCCAGACGGGCGGCCACCTCGTCAAGGCGCGCGACGTGCGCGGCGCGGCGCACCTCCTCGGGCGTTGCGTCGGGGCGCCCCGCCAGCACGTTCTCCTCGATGGTTCCGTCGAACAGGTACACGTCCTGGAACACCACGCTCGTGCCGGCCAGCACGTCGTCGGCGGCCCTGCGCGCGAGGTCCGCCCCGCCGAGCGTCACCGTCCCCGCCTGCGGGTCCCAAAAGCGCGCGGCCAGCTTCGCCACCGTCGACTTGCCC
>URVD01000167.1 GCA_900551195.1 uncultured Collinsella sp. | reverse complement strand
ATTAAAATATGGGCTGATTACATATAATCCCGTCGAACGTTAAAATTGGGAGGAAACCGGCTTATGGAACAAAAGGCAAAGGAAGTAGCCTCGCACGCTGCGATTCCTGTGAGCATCTCGGCGATGCTCGTCACGCTGGGCGTGGTGTACGGCGACATCGGCACCAGCCCTATGTATGTAACCAAGGCGCTCGTTGCCGGCAACGGCGGCATCGGAAGCGTCACGCAGGAGTTCGTGCTCGGCGCGCTCTCTCTTGTCGTGTGGACGGTCACGCTGCTGACGACCGTCAAGTACGTGCTGATCTCGCTGCGCGCCGACAACCACGGCGAGGGCGGCATCTTTGCCCTGTACAGCCTGGTCAAGCGCTGCGGCAAGTGGCTCATCATCCCCGCCATGCTGGGCGGCGCGGCGCTCCTCGCCGACGGCATCCTGACGCCTGCCGTTACCGTCACCACGGCCATCGAGGGCCTGCGCACCATCCCGGCGGTCCATGCCGTGCTCGGTGACGACCAGGGTCGTGTCGTCGCCATCACGCTTGCCATCATCATCGCGCTCTTCTTGGTGCAGCGCATCGGCACGGCCAAGATCGGTCACGCCTTCGGTCCCATCATGACGCTGTGGTTTTTGTTCCTGGGCGGCACGGGCCTGTTCTTTGTCTGCCAGTATCCCGCGGTGCTGCTGTGCCTCAACCCGTTGCGTGGCATCGCTTTTCTGCTGAGCCCCAACAACCATGCGGGCATCATGATTTTGGGCAGCTGCTTCCTCGCTACCACCGGTGCCGAGGCGCTCTATTCCGACATGGGCCATGTGGGCCGCGGCAACATCTATGCCACCTGGCCGTTCGTTAAGTGCTGCCTGCTGCTGTCCTACATGGGCCAGGGCGCGTGGCTTATCAACAACGCCGGCAACCCGGAGCTCATGGGTATCGCCGACCTCAACCCCTTCTACCAGATGCTCGCCCCGGGTCTGCGCCCCTTTGCCGTCGGCCTTTCCACCGTCGCGGCCATCATCGCCTCGCAGGCGCTCATCACCGGCGCATTCTCGCTGGTGTCCGAGGCCAGCCGCCTGGACCTCATGCCGCATATGCAGGTCTTCTATCCTGCCGAGACCAAGGGCCAGCTCTACATCCCCATGGTCAACAACGTCATGCTCGTGGGCTGCGTCGTCGTGGTGCTGCTGTTCCAGAACTCGGCGCACATGGAGGCCGCGTACGGCCTGGCCATTACCCTGACCATGATGTGCACGACAATGCTGCTCTTCTTCTATCTGCACGTGGAGCGCAATCTCAAGGTCGCGCCGTGGATCTTTGCCGCCTTCTTCCTTATGCTCGAGGGCTTCTTCTTTGTGAGCTCGCTCACCAAGTTCTTCCACGGCGGCTATTTCACCATCCTTATGGCCGCGCTCATCATGGGCATCATGGTGTGCTGGTACAACGGCACGGCGGTTGAGCAGCGCCAGTTTACGCTGCTGCCGCTGCGCAGCTATCTGCCGCAGCTCAAGCGCCTGCGCGACGACGATCGCTACGAGCTCGTGAGCGACAACATCGTGTACCTGACCAAGGACACCAACACCGACTATATCGACCGCGATATCGTCTACTCGATTTTGGACAAGCACCCCAAGCGCGCTCGTGCCTGGTGGTTCGTGAACGTCGAGACCATGGACGAGCCGCATACCTTTGCCTACTCGGTCGAGACGTTCGGCACCGACTACGTATTCCGCGTGCATCTGTACCTGGGCTATAAGATCAACCAGCGCGTCAATGCTTACCTGCGCCAGGTTGTTCAGGACCTGGCTGCCAGCGGCGAGCTGCCGGCGCAGACGCACGATTACTCGGTCTACAAGGATCCGGGCAACATCGGTACGTTTAAGTTCGTCATGATCCGCAAGCTGCTGGCGCCCGAAAGCGACGTGGAGCCCAGCGAGCGTACGGCCATCACGCTCAAGTACATCATCCGCCGCGCCGCCGGCACGCCTGCGCGCTGGTACGGCCTGGAGAACTCCAACGTGAGCTTTGAGTACGTGCCGCTGTTCACCAAGTTTAAGGCCGTGAGCAAGATGCAGCGCCTGGCTCCCGACGAGCGTCCGTAGTCGACGTCTGCTGTTTGTCTAGCGACCGCGGGCTGCAAAGGCTATACACTTGGAACCACCACAAGGAGGCCACCACCACAAAGGTGCCTGTCCCCTTTGTGGTGGTTTTTGTTTTTGAGAGAGGGGCGGGGCGCTGATGGACGTCCATGCGGACGGCGATATTGCCGATAACTTTTGGTGGCGGCGTACAACGCTGACGCGTCGCAGCCCTCTGTATGACGCCTGCGTATCGGCGGGGCTGCTGGTCGCGGCGACGGTTGTGGGCGCGCTGCTCGACCATCCGGGTCTCGCGCCGAGCATCATGATCGTCTATGTGTTTGCCGTGCAGCTGTGCGCCTTCTTTACCTGGAGCCGCCTGTACTGCCTGCTGAGCTCTGCCGCCGCCGTGGCGCTCTACAACTTCTTGTTTGTCGACCCGCGCTACGCGCTGTCGTTTATCGACCGCGCCTATCCCGGCATGTTCTTCATTATGTTTGCGGTCTCGCTCGTGTCGAGCTCGATTGCGCTGGCCCTGCGCCGCGCCTTGGCGCAGGCTGCCGCCAGCGACCGTCGCACGCAGATGGTGCTCGAGACCAACCGCATGCTGCAGCGGTGCGGCGATCAGCAACAGATTGTGCATGCTATGGCAACGCAACTGGCGCGTCTTTCGGACTGTCCGGTCGTGTGGTATAGCGCCGATGCCGACGACGATGACCTGCTGCCGCGCACGATGTACACGGCCGTGGGCGATGCCGCGCCGGTGCACCAGCTGGCGCCGCAGATGCCGCCGCGGCTCTCGGCGTCCGCCTATGTGGGAACGCCGCTCGATGCCACCTATGGCGCTTCGGCGTTCTATGGCATATACCTGACTGTGCGCTCGGGTGACACCATGGTGCGCGCGGGCGATCCCGCCTCGGTGGTGGGGGTGCTCGCCATTGTCGCCGAGCCCGATGCGCTGACGCCCGAGGAGCGGACGCTTGCCGATGCCATCGCGAGCGAAGGCGAGCTGGCGCTCGATCGCGCCCGCGCCATGGAGGCCCGTGAGGAAGCGGCGGTGCTCGCTAAAAACGAGCAGCTGCGCGCCAACTTGTTGCGCTCCATCTCGCACGATTTGCGCACGCCGCTTACCAGCATTTCGGGTAATGCCGACGTGCTGCTCGACCAGGGCTCGACCGGCACGGCCGTGCTTGACGACCAGACACGCCGCGGTATGCTCCTATCCATTCGCTCGGACGCGCAATGGCTCAATGCTACCGTCGAGAATCTGCTCGCCATCACCAAGCTCGAGGGCGGCGGCATGCATCTGTCGACTACGCTCGAGCTTATGGACGATATCGTCGAGGAGGCGCTGCGCCACGTAAACCCGGCCGTGCGCGAGCACGACCTTAAGGTGGTGGCGTGCGATGAGCCGGCGCTCGTCAACGTCGATGCGCGCCTGATGGTGCAGCTGGTGGTAAACCTGGTGAACAACGCCATTACCTACACGCCCGCGGGCTCGCATATCGTGATTTCGATTAGCGTCGACGGCGGGTGCGTGAGGTGTTCGGTCGCCGACGACGGCCCGGGCATTGCGCCCGAGGACCGCGAGCGCATCTTTGAGTCGTTCTACACCGCCAACCATGGCCTGGCCGACAGCCGACGCAGTGTGGGCCTGGGGCTTTCGCTTTGCCGCTCCATTGCGCTGGCGCATGGCGGTAGCATAGAGGTTGCCGCGGCGGATCCACACGGTTCGGTCTTTACGATTGAGCTTCCCGCCGCCGATGTTTCGTTTGATAAGGAGTAGCGCTGTGCCGAACTCTGCCGTGAAACCGCTCATCTTGGTCGTTGAGGACGATCCCGCCGTCCGCAACCTTATCGTCGCCGCGCTCGAGGCGCACGGCTTGCGCCATATGGCTGTGGAGACCGCTCATGCCGCCATCGCCGCCGCCTCGTCGCAGGCGCCGAGCATTGTGCTGCTCGATCTGGGCCTGCCCGATATGGACGGCGTCAAGGTGGTGGAGTCGGTGCGCACGTGGTCGGGCATGCCGATCATCGTGGTCTCGGCGCGCAGCGAGGACGCGGACAAGATCCGAGCGCTCGATGCCGGCGCCGA
>URVD01000166.1 GCA_900551195.1 uncultured Collinsella sp. | reverse complement strand
GGCCTCGACGATCTTGTCCTCGGCAACATGCGCGGTACCGAAGGTGTCGACCATGATTGAGAGGGGCTTGGAAACGCCGATGGCGTAGGCAAGCTCGACTTCGCAGCGGTCGGCCAGACCGGCGGCGACCACGTTCTTGGCGACCCAGCGCGCGGCATACGCGGCGGAGCGGTCGACCTTGGTGCAGTCCTTGCCACTAAAGGCACCGCCGCCGTGACGGCCGTAGCCGCCGTAGGTGTCGACGATGATCTTGCGACCGGTGAGGCCCGTGTCGCCCATGGGGCCGCCCACGACAAAGCGACCGGTGGGGTTCACGTAGATGTCCGCGTTGTCCCACGGCATGTTCTCGGCGGCCATGACCGGGGTGATGACGTGCTCGATGAGGTCGGCCTTGATCTTGCCCATGTCCTCGATCTCGGCGGCGTGCTGCGTGGAGATGACGATGGTCGTGACCTCGACGGGCTTGCCTTCCTCGTAGCGCACGGTGACCTGGGTCTTGCCGTCGGGGCGCAGGTAGGCGAGGGTGCCGTCGTGGCGCACGGCTGCCAGGCGCTCGGCCAAGCGGCTGGCAAGGTAGTGTGGCATGGGCATGAGGGTCTTGGTCTCGTTGGAGGCATAACCGAACATCATGCCCTGGTCGCCGGCACCGATTAGGTCGATCGGGTCGGTGGTAGCGCCGGTCTGGGTCTCGAAGGACTCGTCGACGCCCTGGGCGATATCGGGCGACTGCTCGTGGATGAGGCTCATAACGCCGCAGGTGTCGCAGTCAAAACCGAACTTGGCACGGTTGTAGCCAATGCGACGGATAACGCCGCGGGCGATTTCCTGTACGTCGACGTAGGCCTGGGTGCGGATCTCGCCGGCGACGATGACGGTGCCGGTGGTCACGAGGGTCTCGCAGGCGCAGCGGACGTTCTCCACGTTGGCAGGCACGCCGTTGGGGGCGATGTAGCCCTGCTCCTGGAGCTCTATTTCTTTGGCGAGGATTGCGTCGAGGACGGCGTCACTGATCTGGTCGGCGATCTTATCGGGATGACCTTCGGTCACCGACTCCGACGTAAAAACAAAGGACCCGTGTTGGGGCGGGATGGAACGAAGTTCTTCTGACATGATTGTCCTTTCAAAAACGTGTCCCGGCGACCGTTACCATTCCGCCGGGCTCTCTATGCAAGGGCACATCATAGCGCGTAAATCAAACATTCACACCCTTTCCGCACCTACTCATTGGGGACAGACTTAAATGATCAGCCTTGCCTAAGTGCCGACAGGTTGCCCAAAGAATGTTCATTTAAGTCTGTCCCCAATGAGTGGGTCGGTGCCCTTTGTGCGGAGGTTGCTTTGTTGCTTTATACTGATGCGGTTAGACATCCATCCTGCAATCGAGGAGATTTCCATGGCATCAGACGTTCGCGTCCGCTTTGCACCCTCACCGACGGGCAAGCTGCACATCGGCGGCGCCCGCACCGCTATCTATAACTGGGCTTTCGCCCGTGCTAACGGCGGCACGTTCATCCTGCGCATCGATGACACCGACCCCACCCGCTCCACCGACGAGAACACGCAGATCATTCTGCGCGCCATGCGTTGGCTGGGCCTGGACTGGGACGAGGGTCCCGAGGTGGGCGGCGATTTTGGCCCCTACGCCCAGACCGAGCGCCTGGACCTGTACAAGCAGGCCGCCCAGAAGCTTTGGGACGAGGGCAAGGCCTATCCCTGCTTCTGCACCAAGGAGCAGCTCGACGCCGACCGCAAGGCCGCGCAGGAGCGCAAGGACCCCTTCCAGGGCTATCAGCGCCGTTGCCGCAATCTTGATCCCGAGGAGGCCCGCCGTCGCATCGAGGCCGGCGAGTCCTACGTCCTTCGCATCAAGGTGCCCGAGGACCGCGGCGACGTCGTTATCCACGATGCCGTCCACGGCGAGGTGACCTTCGATGCCAAGGAGCTCGACGACTTTGTCATCTTCCGCTCCGATGGCACGCCCACGTACAACTTCGCGACTGTCGTCGACGACGCCATGATGAAGATCACCCATGTCATCCGCGGCGACGACCACCTGTCCAACACCCCGCGTCAGGTCATGGTCTACGAGGCCCTCGGCGCGCCCGTGCCCACGTTCGCCCACATCTCCATGATCTTGGGTGCCGACGGCAAAAAGCTCTCCAAGCGCCACGGTGCCACCTCGGTGGAGGAGTACCGCGACGCCGGTTACCTGTCCGACGCCTTCGTCAACTATCTGGCGCTGCTCGGCTGGTCGCTCGACGGCGAGACCACGATCATCCCGCGCGATGTCCTGGCCAGCAAGTTCTCACTCGACCGCATCTCCAAGAACCCGGCGACCTTCGACCCCAAGAAGCTTGATTGGGTTAATGCCGAGTACATCAATGGCATGTCCGATGCTCAGTTTGCCGATGAGATCATGGTCCCCGAGCTGCACGAGGCGGGTCTTATCGAGGGTAATGTCGAGTACGGCGAGGATTGGATCGATGCGCTTGCTGCCATCGTTAAGCCGCGCACCAAGATGCCGGCCGACGCCGTGACCGTCGCCGCTCCCATCTTTGCTACGGTCGAGACGCTTGAGTATGACGAGAAGTCCGTCAACAAGGGCCTGGCCAAGGAAGGCATGGGTGCCATTCTGGATGCCGCCAAGGCCGCGCTCGAGGGCGTGGACGAGTGGACGGCTGTCAACATTGACGCCGCGCTTGAGCCGCTTCCCGAGCAGATGGACCTCAAGAAGCGCGTGGTGTTCCAGGCCGTGCGCGTCGCCGTCTGCGGCAACATGGTGAGTCCTCCGCTGGGCGAGACCATGGCGCTCGTCGGCCGCGACGACTGCCTGGCGCGCATCGACCGCGCCCGCACGATGGCGCTGTAATCGCTGCGCAAATGTATGTATCCGAGCCCCGTTCACTCAGAGCGGGGCTCTTGTTTCTGTAGACGTATGGGATAGGAGGTGCTGGGGCCATAGCCGAGCAACTTTCGCTGTTTGGTTCGCCGGAACCAAAACAGGCCCTCGAAAAGCCCGACCGCTCGGCCGAGCAGGCCAAGCCCGAGTCCGCGCCCGAGCCCGTTGCCGCCTACGCGAGCGTGGTCCTCGACATCCCGACCCGTGCGCTGTCCGAGCCATTCGCCTACGGTATCCCCCGGTCCCTTGCCAACGAGGCGCAGATCGGATCCACGGTCCTGGTCCACTTTGGTAACCGTGCTGCCGCAGGCTATATCGTCGATATTGCGCCCGAACTGGGCGACTTGCAAGGCAACATTACCCTCGACACCGCGCGCATCAAGCCCATCGAGACCATCCTCAGCAAACCGCTCTTTGGCGCCGAGTCCGCCCGTATTGCACGTTGGATGAGCCGCGAGTATGTTGCGACGCTTTCCGAGTGCCTGCGCCTGTTCTTGCCTCCGGGCGGAAGCCCGCGCGTGGTCAAGGGCGATGACGGCGTGTGGACCGTTGAGCGCCCTGCCGTTAAACCCATCCAAAACCGCTGGGTCATGCTCACGCCCGAGGGTTTCGACTACACGCCGCCAAAGACCGCGGTCCGTCAGCGTCAGCTCATCGAGGCGCTCCAGTGCGGACCGGTCACGACGCGCGACCTCAACCTGCTCTATAACAGTATGTCGGCGACCATCAAGGCGCTCGAAAAACGCGGCGTCGTGGTGGTGGAGGAGCGCCGTGCCTGGCGCGGTTGCAGCGAGCAGACCACGCTGTCCTCGGCAAGCGGCAAGGCGCCGGTCTCTCTTACCAACGGCCAGCAACAGGCACTCGCGCAGATTGAGCGCGCCCGTCTGGACGCTCATGGCGACGTGGTGCTGGTCGACGGCGTCACCGGCTCCGGCAAAACCGAGGTCTACCTCTCGGCGATTGAGCGCGTGCTGGCGGCCGGCCGTTCGGCCTGCGTGCTCGTACCCGAGATCTCGCTGACGGCCCAGACCGTCGGCCGCTTCCGTTCGCGCTTTGGCGAGACGGTCGCCGTGTTCCATTCGCGCCTTTCGGCCGGCGAGCGTCTGGACCAGTGGGATATGGTCGCCAGCGGTGCGGCCCGCGTGGTAGTCGGCGCCCGCTCGGCGCTCTTTTGCCCGCTCAGCGACTTGGGTCTCATCATCATCGACGAGGAGCACGAGACCAGCTACAAGCAGGGCTCTAGTCCGCGCTACCATGCGCGCGAGGTGGCGGCCGAGATGGCGCGGCGCTACCGCTGCCC
>URVD01000165.1 GCA_900551195.1 uncultured Collinsella sp. | reverse complement strand
CCCAAACAGCCCCGGCGGGGTCCTGTGTAGTCACCCTTTAGGCGGAACTCTCCTAATGGGTTGAGCGTTCTGGATTCTTGCTTGCTACCGTTTATCGCGTATAGCTACCGTTTGCGGAATAAGTAACACTCCTTAATAAACCGTGTAGAATCTCAGATAAGCACGGAGTTTTCCAGGGAGACGCTGTCCTTTGTTGTGTGCAAGGGGCGGCGTCTCTTTGGCGCTTGGAGGCCGTTCTGCAGCAGGACGGCGGACGTGCGTCACATATTCAAAAGCCAACGTCGAGATGGGTTGTGATGATAATGGGCAAGTACGTAATCGTGGTTGAGTCTGGTTCGGATGTGACGCCGGAGCTCTGCGAGCGCTATGGCATCGTGCGCGTGCCCATGCATGTCACGATTGGTGACGAGACCGTTGAGGACGGCTCCATCGATCCGCTCGAGATTTACTCGCGCTGCAACGAGTTTGGCGTAATGCCCAAGACCAGTGGCTGTGCGCCGGCAGATTTTGCGCACGTATATGACCGTATCCATGCCGAGCAGCCCGATGCGACCATTCTGCATCTTGCGTATTCCGAGGCCACGACCTGCTCGCATCAGTCCTCGAAGATTGCGGCCCAGGGGCGCGACTACGTGTTCTCCATGGACACGCGCTTTGTCTCGGTGGGCCAGTCACTCGTTGTCGTCGAGACTGCCAAATACATCGAGGCTCATCCCGATGCCACCGTTGACGAAATTTTCGCCTTCACCAATTCGGTGATGGACCGCGTGCTGTTGGGCTTTGTCCCAACCGATTTCGCCTTCCTTAAGGCCGGCGGTCGCTTGTCCAACGTCGCGTTCCTAGGCGCCCATCTGCTCAAGATTAAGCCCTGCATTGAGGTGACGGGTGGCAAGTTCGTGGCGACCAAGAAGCTCCGCGGCTCCATGCTCAAATGCGCCCGTGCCTTTATTGACCACATGGTTGCCAAGGGCGATATTGATTACTCGCACATTGGTTTGGCGTATTCAGTGGGCCTTTCCGAGGAGCTGCGCGACGATATGGAAGTCTATGCGCACGACCTGGGCTTTAAGGACGTTACCTGGACTCAGGTCGGCGGCGTCATCTCGAGCCACTGCGGCCCGACCGCCTTTGGCGCGGTGCTTACGCTTAAGGCGTAGGGCCTGGCGTCTATCGATTTCTATTGCTTCGGCGGCGAGCGGGTTGTGACAACCTTCCCGCCGCTTTTGCGTGGAGTCAAATAGGACGATCAAATTGACCGCTAAACCGTTTCGCCATCAGGCGTATGGGCTAGAATGGCTCTGGCATTTTAATTGACAAAAACCAAAGAGAGGCAAGGTTGCGGGAATGGCTGAGATGACGCTTGAGGGTGTGGATGCTCATCCCGAGGACTCTGCGTATGCCCTGGGTCGCGTGCATTCGATCGAGACGATGGGAACGGTCGACGGTCCCGGCATCCGCTTTGTAGTGTTTGTTCAGGGTTGCCCCATGCGTTGTGCGTATTGTCACAATCCCGATACCTGGTCTGTTAACGGCGGCACGATGGTGACCGTCGAGCATCTCATGGACGAGTTCCAGAGCAACCATGAGTTCTACCGTAGCGGCGGCATTACCGTTTCGGGCGGCGAACCGCTCCTGCAGCCCGAGTTTTTGGCCGACCTGTTCCGTGCAATGCACAACAACCCCGATGGCCGCGTACACACCTGCCTAGACAGCTGTGGCTATGCATTTGATCCCAAGCATCCGGAGAAGTTCGATGCTGTTCTCAACGAGACCGATATGGTGCTGCTCGACATCAAGCATGCCGATCCGATTGAGCATAAAAAGCTGACCGGTTGCGATCCTGCGCGCATCCTGGCGTTTGGCGATGAGCTTGCCCGTCGCAAGATTAAGGTTGTTATTCGCCACGTGGTGGTGCCGGGTATCACCGATACGGCGGAGGAATGCGAGAAGCTCGGTCGCCTGATCGCTCCATGGCACAACGTGGTGGGCCTGGAAATGCTGCCGTATCACACGATGGGTGTCGTCAAGTACGAGCAGCTGGGTATTCCCTATAAGCTCGAGGGCGTGCCCCAGATGGATACCGCGCGCATGCCCGAGCTGCGCAACGCCGTCATGGCCGGCATGAAAAAGCGCCGTGCGGAGCTCAGGTCGGCCATCGGCTAACAAGCCCGTCCCAAATTGACTACCCTTTAAGATGCGCAACAAGGCGGGCTGGATTAGCGAGGATGGTTACTATTCGACATGCGATGCCGGACTGATCGAAGTCGACGGCCATAGCTATGTTATGAGTATCATGACATTGATGTCGTGGAGCGACCACTCGAGCGAGGTTACGGCTGCGATTGCAAAGGCTCTGTTTGATACGCGAGCTGCACTGGCTTAGCGTGTTCGTTTGGCGAGGTCAAACAAAATGCTGGTACCATACCGTGGTTGAGAATTTCGTATAGGTTTGGGGAATGGTATGGCTACCATCGCGATTATCGGTGCGCTCGAAAAAGAGATCATGCAGATTAAGGAAGAGCTGAGCGACGTTTGCGAGGCACGGGAGGCAGGCTTGACCGTTGTGAGCGGCGAGCTCGATGGCCTGACAGTTGTCGCCACAACGGCGGGCATGGGCACGGTGAACGCCGCCGCTGCAACACAGCACCTCATTAGCAAGTATGCTCCGCAGGCTGTTGTGTTTTCGGGCATTGCGGGCGGTTTGAACCCCAAGCTCCATATCGACGACGTGGTCATTGGCAAACGCCTGCGCTATCTGGATACCGATACCGCGCTTATCGCCGAGTCCGCACCGGGGCTTGAGGAGTTTGGTTCGACGCCCGCGCTGGTCGATATTGCCGTCGACGTGCTTGCTGAGCGTGGGTTCGTTGACGCTTCGACAAATGCAGTCGCTTCGAACGAGGGCACCAAACAGTTCTTGGTCGGCACGATTGCCACGGGTAACCGCTTTGTGACGGGCGCCGCCATGCGTAGCGACGCTATCGAAGCGACACATGCCGATTGTGTCGGCATGGAGGGCGCGGCGATTGCTCATGTCGCAACCAAAAATGGTGTCGATTGCCTGGTGTTGCGCGCTATCAGCGATAATTGTGACGAGGCGTACGATGCAATTTGCGACCGAGAGTTCGATCTGTTCGAGTACGCGCGTGTCGCAAGTAACATCACGCTCGATATCGTCCGCCGCATTGCCGCCGCGCAATAGCGCGCTCTTTTGTAAGAACCTACGACCAAGGAGTGTCCATGGCCGATTCCATTAACTACCAGCTTGCCAAGTTCGTCGCCAGCTACGGCAAGGTTTCGCAGATTCCCGAGTCCACCTGCCCCGAAGTGAGCTTTGTCGGCCGCTCCAATGTGGGCAAGTCGTCGATTATGAACAAGCTCTTTGGCCGCAAGAACCTGGTCAAGGTTTCGAGCACACCGGGCAAGACAAGCAACATCAATTTCTTCGAGGCCGATGACGTGCACTTCGTCGACCTGCCGGGCTATGGTTTCGCCCGTCGTTCTAAGGCCGAGCGCGACCGCTGGGCCGAGCTTATCGGCGACTTTTTCGACTCCGAGCGCAGCTTTAACTTGGTCGTCTCGCTGGTGGACATTCGTCACGACCCCAGCAAGCTCGATCATGACATGATCGACTACCTGCAGGGCAACGAGTTCAACTTTATCGTCTGTCTCACCAAAGCCGACAAGCTCAGCCGCACCCAGCAGGCCCGCCAGGCAGCAGCCATCAAAAAGCAGCTCAACGTCCCGGCCGAAAACGTAATCATCACAAGCTCCCAAACCGGCACCGGCATCGACGAACTCAAACGCCGCATCGCCGAGGCTTGCCTCTAGTCAGGCTGCAGCTCCTCAAAAGCTCTCATCTATATCACCCCAGTGATAGTTATTGGTAAACTATCACTGGGGTGATATTTTTAGGAGGTCGATATGGAGCTTTGGCACGGGTCAGAGGTTGTTGTCGAGCATCCATCGTTGGATAAATGCAGGCAATTCAATGACTATGGGCGCGGGTTTTATTGCACACCACATGAGGAAATGGCAATGGAATGGGCATGCCGGACCGAGTCTGATGGCATCGCGAACCGATATGAGCTTGACTTAGAGGGCCTTTCGGTCTTGGATTTAGAGTCTGGGGAGTTTTCAATCCTCAATTGGCTTGCGATTTTGGCTGACAACCGGGAGTTTAATGTCTCGACGCCGCTGGCACGCGAAGGACTTCGGTATTTGCTGGACAACT
>URVD01000164.1 GCA_900551195.1 uncultured Collinsella sp. | reverse complement strand
CGACTGCGGAGGCGGAGCCACCACCGGAACCGCCGGGCACGCGCTCGGTATCCCAGGGGTTGTTAGTGCGATGGAACGCCGAGCTCTCGGTGGAGCTGCCAAAGGCAAACTCGTCCATATTGGCCTTGCCCATGGGCAGGCAGCCGGCATCGAGCATGCGCTGGACGCAGGTGGCGGTGTAGACGCTCTGGTAGTTCTCGAGCATGCGGGAAGCGCAGGTGGTGCGCGTGCCCACGAGGTTCATGTTGTCCTTAATGGCCAGCGGCACGCCCGCGAGCGGGGGCAGCGGCTTGCCTGCGGCACGGTCGGCATCCACGCGCGCGGCGGCCTCGAGCGCAAGCTCGGGCGCCACCTGCAGGAATGCCTGGACCCCGCCCTCGCGCGCCTCGATGGCGGCAAGGGAGGCCTGGGCCACCTCGGTAGCGGTAAAGTCGCCGGCGGCAACGCCTGCGGCGATCTGGGCGGCGGTAAAGGAATCGAAGCTTAGCGCCATTACTCGCTCTCCCCCTCTCCCAAAATGGACGGCACGCGGAAGTAGCGGTCGCGCGCGCTGCCGGCGTTTTCGAGCGCGACGTCGAGCGGCAGATCGCGCTCGGGCTCGCGCAGGTCATCGCCCATCACGTTGGACAGGCTTCCGATGGGATGGAACGTGGGCTCCACGTCTGGTAAGTCATATTGCAGGACGGGCTCGAGCATCTGGACGGCGTCGTTCAGGTAGGACGTCATCTGGGTGAGCTCGTCATCGGTCAGTGCGATCTTTGCGTACTCGGCGATGCCGCGCACGTCTTTCTCGCTGAGTGCCATAGGCGCTCCCTTCCGCATAACAGATAAACCGCTCTAGTATACAAGGCAACGCCGCTTGGAGCAGGCGCTTTACCCAAATGCAGCGAAAACGTAACGAGGACGGCGGATGCGTCCCGGCGGTTATGCAGCAAAATCTGCATCGCCACAATGCAAAACCGTCCCGCCCACAACGAAGACCATCACAACATTCGACGCTTTTCGCCAAAATCGCGATTTTCATCGAATGTTGCGATGGTTCGGGAGTCCCGGCCACCACAAAGGTGCCTGTCCCCTTTGTGGTGGTTCTGAAGAATGTCTTATGCCGAGGCCTTGGCCTTGCGACGTTTGCGGACCGCGTGGATCACGATGTCCAGCAGCAACAGCATAACGGCTACGACCACAATGAGCACGGCAAACTCGCGCTTGCCCCAGTGGCGGCCGGCCAGCGACTTTTGCTTGTCGACGTCCTTCTTGCTGTACTTGGTGCGCACGCAATGCACCAGCAGGCGATGGTCGTTCACGCCGTAGGGCGTGCAGGTGACGAGCGTCACCTTGTCGGCGCCGGGCTCGATGGTCAGCGACTCCATCTCCTCGGGCAGCACCACCTCGGAGTCCACCATCTTGTAGGCGAGCATCTTGTTCATGGTGTGCAGCAGCACCAGGTCGCCGGGCTCCAGCGAGTGGATGTCGTCGAACATGCTCAGGTTGCGCATGCCCGAGTGCGCGGTGAGCACGCAATGCGTCGAGGTGCCGCCCACCGGCAGGCTCGTGCCCTCCAGGTGGCCGACGCCTGCCATAAGGACTTCTTCGCTCGTGCCGTGGTAGATGGGCATGCTCACGTCGATGGAGGGGATCTCGACCCAGCTCATCATGGGGTCGCGGTCAAAGATGAGCTGCTGGGCGTAGGGCTCGATCTGGTCGGCGGGAAGCTCGGTGGCCTCGCCCGCAAGCTGCTCGTTAAAGGAGCGCGCCTGGAGCAGGATGCGTTCGCGCTCCTCGGCAGACAGCGCGTCCACGGTGCTGGAGACCGTGCTGATCTGGTTGAACACGCCCGAGGCCTCGAGCCGGTCCAAGATCCACGGCCAGGTCATAAGGCCCACGCCAATAAGGATGATGACGATGGTGATGAGCCGGTCGGCCCAGCGCGGCAGCCGCTTGCGACGGCGCTTGGGCTTTGGTTGAGGTTTGGGCTGAGGGCTTGAGCCGCCGTTGTCCGCGGCGTTATTGCTCTTCATATGTTTGGCGCCCTGCACCATCGCCGGTCACTCCTTTACAGCTCAGGTTGTCTAAACAAATAATAGCCGATTAGCGAACTTCCGCGCCGAACAACGCAGCTAGGACCGAAGCTCCGCCTACGGTTCGAATTCTTGGAGACCTTCTACAGCGCTTCTTGCCATGGATATTCCTTTCCAAACATGCGATCGACTTCGAGCTGAATTCGCTCATCGTCGATTGCCGCCAAAGATAGCGCAAGCGAAATGTCGTCGACACGGGAGGAGCCGGCAAACACGGGTGCATAGCGCCACACTTGAATCATCGCCGTTTCGTTATCCGGCAACTCCCCGTCTGCGACTTCGAGGTCGCTCAGTTGACGCCATGCACTTCTTAAGACGGCCTTTTGTTCCATGCCCGGTGCAGCGAGCATCGAACGCGCGGCGAGCGCCGTCTCCCCAGCGTCAGCAAGATAGTCGATCTGCGGCGTCTTCCTTGCAAAAAAGACCTTCGAGACAGGCGAGGAGAGCTCTGCCATGTGCTCGCTGAGCAAAAGATCAACGGCGACAGGGAGCACGACGACACGTCGCTCGCGACGCTCGCGCCTCGCGAGCCCCCTGTCAACAAGCTCGGTTATGGCCTCACTCGCGCGGCTTGCCGAAATCCCAAGCGCACGACAAAGGTCATAGGGACGATATGGCTCCTGGGCTGCTCCCCAGATTGCGGCAGCCTGCGCATTGGATGACATCTTGGTCGCGTGATTGTGAAACCGGACACTGCCCCTCTCCGTGCAGGCCGTGCCCATAAATGGAAGAAAAGCCTGTCTACCGGGGCAGACAAAGGGAATCCCTTGTGCGACCAATGCTTTGCGCTGACGTGCATCGGCATCAGGAAACGAAACGGCAACAGGAGTCTCCGCGCGCAAGGCTAGCTGACTATAGACTCTCTTAGCCTCGGGAAGCCCGACGCCAGTAGGCAAACTTGCAAGCAAAAATGAAAAACCGTTTGCGTCAACCGCGCGAACCTCAATCGCCCGCAGATGCAGCGGCAAACGTGCGGATCCAGGCCAAGTTTTGGTCTTGGCGGAGAGGCCTAGTGCTTCTTGTAGGTAGATTAGCGCTTCGTTCATTTCCATCGTTTTCGTCTGATTCCAGTTTATATTGGAATTATACATAATTCTCGGAATTGACGAGATTCCTTTCGTGCATAAGCCCGCATTTGCGTTTTCAAAATGTCCCGAATCGGCTGGGCGATTCGGGATACAATGCCAATAGGAAACGACGCACCCCGCGTAAGTACTTAGGAGCGCGGGCAGCCTAGTTTTCAGCTTTAGTTAAATGCCCGGGATCCGACCCCCGGGCATTCTTATTTGCGCTTGCGGCGCAAATGCCTTCTACCGTCCGCACCGCGCGTGCGCCTACGGACCTTAATCCGAACCTCATACGAGTCAAGAAACGCGATGACGAACGTACCCGCATCGGACGATGGAGGCTGCCTGCGTTATCCAAAAAAACGGGGCAAACTCCAGCGTGGAGTCTGCCCCGAAAAGAGGATGGCAAAGCAAGAACGTGGATGGACGAGAAAAGTGTCCGCAAGTCTCATGGCCATCACATCCCACCTGCCAAAGGGATGGGTGAGTGAGCGTTACTCCTGCTCGGACTCCTCAGCCTGCTTACGGCTGCGGATGAGGTGCGCCACGCCGATGCACAGCACCGCGCCACCAGCGATCCAAGTGAAGGTCACGCCGTTGAGACCGGTCAGCGGGAGGCCGACGGACTTGGTGTTGCCGACGTTGATGGTGATCTCACCGGTGGCGGCGTTGGTGCCGGTGCCATCCGTACCGGTCAGCTTATTGTCTCCGTCATTGCCGTCGAGCTTACCGAAGGCGATGTCGGTGCGGCCCTCGTCGGCCTTGGAAACCGCCGCCGTGAGGCCCGTCACCTTCATGCTCGCGTCATCATACGTCGCGGTGATGGTGAAAGTGAAGGGGTTGGCCTTGGTGTAATTCTCATTGGGAGCCTGGACCTCGGTCACCTTGTAGGAGCCTTCATCGAGACCTTTCACGGCAATCTGGCCATTATCGCCAGACGTGAACTTCACGTAACCGGGAAGGCTGGTGGTGCCGGCAACGGTCACGAGCTGGCCCGCGACGACGCCCGCGGTGGGGTCGTCCTTCGAGGCGATATACTGGTCTTGAGTGTTCGCATCAGCGGACTGGATGGTGAAGACGGCGCCCGCAAGGCACTTCTCGGTGCCCTGGTCGACCTTGT
>URVD01000163.1 GCA_900551195.1 uncultured Collinsella sp. | reverse complement strand
CCTCGGCTTTCAAGGCACCTTGCTCGCGCTGACGGGTTCTCGCTTTCGTTGACGGAATCATCGGCGTTGTCATTCTTTTTACTAGGGTTATCGTATTATTGAGGCTGTTTGTTGCTGCGCTTTATTTTGTTGAGGGGCTTTGTTGGACAGCTATTTTACTTTGCAATCGAATATTGAGGCTACGGGCGAGTTCGTTGACCGCAAGAGCCGGTTTATTGCCCAGCTGGTCCATATTGAGTCCGAGGATGAGGCGAATGCCTTTATCGAGATGGTTCGCAAGCGTCATTATGACGCTCGGCATAATGTTCCCGCGTGGATTTTGGTCGATGGACGCGAGCGCCAGAGCGATGATGGTGAGCCGAGCCGCACGAGCGGTATGCCGACGCTCGAGGTGCTGCGTGGCGCGGGGCTCAAAAATGTTTGCTGCGTAGTGACGCGCTATTTTGGTGGCACGCTGTTGGGGCCTGGTGGCTTGGTGCGCGCCTATACCGCGGCGACGCAGGCGGCGGTGGCCGCGGCTCAGGAGGCTGGGCAGATCGTCGAGATGACAAGCGTCGTGCCGGTTGACGTGCATGTGGCCTATCCGCAGTATGAGCAGGTGCTTCGTTTGGCGCAGGATTCGGGCGCCAAGGTTTCGGATACCGATTACGCGGATGCCGTGACACTTCATTTGGTGTTTAAGGCGGGGGAGCAGGAGCCGTTTTGCGCTAAGATGCGCGAGCTTATGGCGGGGCGCGAGGAGATTGAGGTCGGCGCTCCCGAATTTGCCGAGTTCTAACGACGACGGCCGGTGTGCTTTTGGATGAATCCCAAGCGCGCCGGCCATCGTTTTATGTTGTCGCCGTTTACTCGGCGAGCTGCTTTAGCACATTGCAGGCAATCTCGACGGCATCGTCGATGCAGCCGGGGCAGCTGCGGAGCGGACCCTTATCCGATCCGATGCCCTTGAGCGTGCCGCAGACGGTCGTCGTGTTCTTCTCGCCAAAACGCTTTGCGATTTCGCGCGACAGCTTGTAGGTCTGGCCCTTGGTCTTGGGGTTATCCATGCCGTCGCTCATTACAAAGCCCATGATGGCCACGGCGCCCGAGATGGCGCCGCAGGTTTCGGTCATGCCGCCCATACCGGCGCCAAAGCCCTCGGTGAGGGTAAAGGCGACCTGGGGGTCGAGCCCGACGGCGGGCGCGAGCGTGCAGGCGACGGCCTGTGCGCAGTTAAAACCGCGGGCGTGGTATTCGGCAGCCTGAGCCTGACAGGCGGTGATGTCGAGCTGGGCCGTATCGATTTGCTTCATCGTTGTCTCCTTGGTCACGGTGTACCCGCCTATGGTACCCGTGAAGGCGCATGTAATCATCGAGAGCTTCATCTATGCCTCATTTTTATCTATCGAATAAATGCCAGGATCTGCGATAAATGCCCAGACTAATTTGTTAAATAACCTACCTTGGGGATGGGTTGAGAGGGGTGCAGGGTAGCGGTATCGTGAACCGAATAAAACGTAACCCAGGCAAGGGAGCTAGATATGAGCGAGCAGACTATCGGTACGACGTGTGTTCAGGGCGGTTATCGCCCGGGTGATGCAGAGCCGCGTCAGGTGCCTATCTACCAGTCAACCACGTGGAAGTACGACACGTCCGAGCACATGGGCAAGCTGTTTGACCTGGAGGAGTCGGGCTACTTCTATAGCCGTCTGCAGAATCCCACGTGCGACCTGGTTGCCGCCAAGATCTGTGAGATGGAGGGCGGTACCGCTGCGATGCTCACGAGCTCGGGCATGGCTGCGAACTTCCTTGCGATCTTTAACGTTGCCGGTGCCGGCGATCACGTGGTCGCAAGCTCTGCCATCTACGGCGGTACCTACAATCTGCTTGCCCATACCATGGGTCGTATGGGCTTGACCTGCACGTTCGTTGCCCCCGACTGCACCGATGAGGAGCTCGAGGCAGCCTTCCAGCCCAACACCAAGCTCGTCTTTGGCGAGACGATCGCCAACCCCGCCCTTGCCGTGCTCGATATTGAGCGCTTTGCCAAGGCCGCGCACGACCACGGCGTACCGCTGATGGTCGACAACACCTTCCCGACGCCCGTGATGTGCCGTCCCTTTGAGTGGGGCGCCGACATCGTCACGCATTCCACTACTAAGTACATGGATGGCCATGCGGCCTACCTGGGCGGCGTGATCGTCGATCACGGCCAGTTTGACTGGATGGCCCATGCGGACAAGTTCCCGGGTCTCACCACGCCCGACGAGAGCTACCACGGCGTGACCTATGCCGAGAAGTTCGGTCGCGAGGGCGCCTTCATTACCAAGGCCACCGCGCAGCTCATGCGCGACCTCGGCCCCATGCAGAACCCGCAGGCGGCCTTCTTCCTGAACAGCTCGCTCGAGAGCCTGCACGTGCGCATGCCGCGTCATTGTGAGAACGGCCTGGCCGTTGCCAAGTTCCTGCAGAGCCACCCCAAAGTGCGCTTCGTGAGCTATCCGGGCCTGGAGGGCGACAAGTACTACGACATGGCTCAGAAGTACATGCCCAACGGTACCTGCGGCGTCGTGAGCTTTGGCTTTACCGGTGGTCGTGCGGCGGCCGAGACCTTTATGAAGAGTCTTAAGCTCGCCCAGATTGCCACGCACGTGGCCGATGCCCGCACCTGCTGCCTGCACCCGGCAAACGCCACCCATCGCCAGATGAACGACGAGGAGCTCATCGCCTGCGGCATCTCCGCCGACATGGTGCGCCTGTCGTGCGGCCTTGAGGACACGGCCGATCTGATTGCCGACCTTGAGCAGGCGCTCGAGCAGTGCTAGGCTAGCGTGCGTGCGAGGCGTGGGACGGCTTTTCGGCTGACGACGTCCTCATAGTTCCGATTCCGTAGGCGGGACCCCGATCGTGCCCGTTTGTAGGCGATTGGGGTCCCGTTTTTGCGTTGCACGATAGAAAGGATATACATGGAGAAAACTGCCGAGCAGCTGCGCCGCGAACACATTGCCCTGGAGGGCGACACCCACGGTAAGAATAAATGGGCGATTCTGTTCACCGTGCTCGTCATGACCTTTATGGCGTGTCTGGATGCGAGCATCGTGACGGTGGCGCTCCCAGTGATGCAAAAGGAGCTGGGGGTGGGTCTCGACCGCATTCAGCTCGTGAGCTCGGTGTATCTGCTCGCGACGTGTGTCGCCATGCTGCCGTTTGGCCGCTTGGGCGATGTGCGCGGCAAGGTGAATGTGTTCCAGCTTGGTGTAATCGTCTTTACGGGTGGCTCGTTGCTTTGCGGGCTTTCGGCTTCGCTCGAGGTGCTTATCTTGGCGCGTTTCGTGCAGGGCATTGGCTGTGCCGCCGCGATGGCCAACAATATGGGCATCATCACCGAGTCGTTTCCGGCGCGTGAGCGCGGCCGTGCCATGGGCATTCTGGCGACCTTTGTGGCTCTTGGCATGATGTGCGGCCCCGTGCTCGGCGGCGTGCTGGTGGCGAGCTTTCCCTGGGAGAGCATCTTCCTTATCAATCTGCCCATTGGCGTAATCTCGTTTATCGTGGGACTCTATACGCTGCCGCATGTGAAGCCGGAGGCTGGCGAACGCCCTATGCCGTTGACAGAGGCGGCGCGTCGCTGCTTTGCGAGCTCGGCTTTCACGATTAACCTGGCTTGCATGCTTATCGTGTTCGTGGGTATCGGTGCCTCCGAGTTTGTGCTGCCGTTCTACTTTCAGGATGCCCACGGCTTTAGCTCCGATATCTCCGGCCTGTTGTTTTTGGCGATGCCGGTCGTGAATGCCTTTGTGGGCCCGCTTTCGGGCTCGGTGTCCGACCGTGTTGGTTGTGAAGCGCCCACGGCCGTTGGCCTGGGCGTGTACGTGTGCGGTCTCTTTGCGGTGAGCACGCTTGACGAGCACTCTTCCATCTTGATGATTGTGTGCTGCGTCGCGTTTATGTCGTGCGGCACGTCGATCTTCCAGAGTCCCAATAATTCGCTGTATATGGGTTCGGCTCCGCGTGAGGCGCTTGGCTTTGCGGGCAGCTTGAGCAGCTTGGCGCGCTATGCGGGCATAGCGCTGGGTATTACGGCGGCGTCGCGCATCCTGTATGGACAGACGAGCGCGGCGATGGGCAAGACGGTCACGAGCTATGTGGCGGGTCGTCCGGACGTGTTCCTCTTTGGCTTCCGTTTGGTATTTTACGTGCTGATGGCCGTTGCTACCGTGGGCTTTGCGCTCACATTGGTACGTTTGGTGAGGACGCGCGCCCGGCATTAGCTTGTGGCGGCAGGCTT
>URVD01000162.1 GCA_900551195.1 uncultured Collinsella sp. | reverse complement strand
CGCCTTCTTCTGTTTGCAGGGGAAGCTGCGTCCCGGTATTTCAGCTCAGAACGGGGCGAAGCTTCCCTCAGGGCCTTTTTCGGAAACTATGTCCCATTCTGGGCGCGGATTCTGGGACACGCTTTCCGCAACGGGCCTCTCGCGGAAAGCACGTCCCACTCTGGACGCCAATTCCGGGATGCATTTTCCGCGGCGGCGTTGGCTACCTGCCGTCGTCGTCTTCGGCTTCTTCGCGCGCATAGAGCTCCAGCATGCGGCGGCGGTATTCGCGCACGGCGAGCTTGGCGCGCTCCAGACGGCGGCGCTCGCGTGGGGTCAGCTCGGACGGGTCGACCTCGTCTCCATAGGTCTTATCGGCAAGTAGGTGCGCCGCGTCCACGATGCGGGCATCGATGTGGCCGCTCGCCGCCTCGGCGGAAAGACGCTCGGCAATCGTATCGAGCGTAGGCAGGCCCTCGAATACGCGACCATGGCCATGCGAGGTCAGCAGCTCGTGCTCGCGCGCGAGCAAGCTCGCTAGGTCGTGGTGGGCGCGCAAGATGTCGAGCGCATCGGATGGATGCTCGGCAACCTCTGCCACGGCGGCGACCGGCGCGGCGTCGACTACGCGGTAGAAGAGCTGCGCGAGCAATGGCATCAAGAACACTGTGATGGCACCGGCGGCAACCATGACCGACGCAATATCTTGCGACAGCGCGCCCGCGTTGACGGCCACGCTCGTTACGGCAACGATGATCGGCAGCGCCGTGGTGCAGTAGAGCGCCACGGTAATGCGGCCATACGCCGACACATCGCGCGTCACGGGACAAATGCTCATAGAGATGAGAATGGGCACGGCACGAATGATCAGCAGCGCCAAGATAAAGCCCACGAGCAGCCCGGGGCGCGACACCACGGCCGTCAGGTCGATCTTAGCGCCCGACACGGTAAAGAACACCGGGATCAAAAAGCCGTAGGCCAGGCCGTCGAGCTTGGTCTCAAGCGTATGGTTGCCCTCGGGGATGATGTAGCGCAAGACAAAGCCGGCGGCAAAAGAACCCAACACAATGTCGAGATCAAAGACGGCCGAGAAAGCCACGAGTGTGACCAGGATGAGCACCGTCAGGCGCACGAAGGTCTGCGACGTGGTATCGGCGCGCTCCTCGACAAACGCAAAGAAGCGGCTGCCGACGCGTTTGGAGCGGCTGGGGACCACGGCAAGCAGCACGCACACGGCGGCAAATAAGCCCAAGATCAGCAGCGTCTCGATGCCCGTACGGGCAGACAGCAGTACCGACATGGCGAGCACGGGGCCGAGCTCGCCCCACGTACCATAGGCAAGAATCGAATCACCGACGCGCGTTCCGGCAAGCAACCGCTCGCGCAAGATGGGCATGAGCGCCCCAAGCGCCGTCGAGGTCAAGGCGAGCGTCACGGCGATACCGTCGAAATGGCTGACCGAGAACCACGGGGTAAAGCGCACGGCAAGCCAGGCGATACAAAATGTGACAGCCCACGTGGCCATACCGTAGCGGCCCTCGATGCCCGTGATGTTCTTGGGATCGATCTCAAAGCCGGCAAGCAGGAACAAAAATGCCAGACCGAGCTCTGACACGAGCGAGACCTCGGCATCTACATGGATGACGCCGAGCATATGGGGTCCCAGCACTGCGCCGAACACGAGCAAAAAGACCGTTTCGGGAACGGGCTTTCCGGGAATCGCCGAGGCGATGAAGGGGCTTGCAAAGGCCACGAGCGCGATGATGGCGAGTGAAACGAATGCCATGTGATGCCTTTCTCTTGTTTGCGCATCACTGTAGCACCCTCGCCGTCCTCAACGCGCCGCGAGCTGTCGTATCATAGTGAGGTTTACAAACATGTGGCTCAAGGCGACCGCAGGGCAGACCCCGCAAACCGACCGCTGCCGCATACCGTACCGTACGCCCAACCGATCAGGAAGGCAGGAACCAATGGTCTCTCGTATTTACGTGGAGAAGAAACCCGGGTTCGACGTCGAGGCTCAGCAGCTCAAGGGCGAGCTGACCGAGATTCTCGGCATCAAGGGCATCGAGGCCCTGAGGATCATCAACCGCTACGACGTCGAGGGCATCGACGAGGAGCTTTTCCGCTCCTGCGTGCCGACCGTCTTTAGCGAGCCCCAGGTCGATGTGACCTACGACGAGCTCCCCGCAAGCGATAGCGCCGTCTTTGCCGTCGAATTCCTGCCTGGCCAGTTTGACCAGCGCGCCGACTCCGCCAGCGAGTGCGTGCAGCTCATCAGCCAGGGCGAGCGCCCCGCCGTGCGCTCCGCCAAGGTCTATATGATCTCGGGCGCTCTGGACGAAGCCGCCATCAAGGCCATCAAGGACTACGTGGTGAACCCCGTCGAGGCGCGCATCGCCTCGCTCGACTTGCCCGAGACGCTGTACATGGAGACGCCCGAGCCCCAACCCGTCGAGGTGCTCGACGGCTTCCGCGAGCTCGACGAGGCCGGCCTTGCCACCTTTATCGCCGATCGCGGCCTTGCTATGGACGAGGCGGACATTGCCTTCTGCCAGCAGTACTTCCGCGATGAGGATCGCGACCCCACCATCACCGAGATCCGCGTGATCGACACCTATTGGTCCGACCACTGCCGCCACACTACCTTCGGCACCGTCCTGGATGACGTGACGATCGACGACGCCGTGGTGCAGCAGGCCTTCGACCGCTACATGGAGATGCGCCACGAGCTCGGCCGCGACGCCAAGCCCGTCTGCCTCATGGACATGGGCACCATCGGCGCCAAGTACCTCAAGAAGACCGGCGTCATGACCGATGTCGATGAGTCCGAGGAGATCAACGCCTGCACCGTCAAGGTAAAGGTCGATGTCGATGGCGAGGACCAGGACTGGCTGTTCCTCTTTAAGAACGAGACCCATAACCACCCGACCGAGATCGAGCCCTTCGGCGGTGCCGCCACCTGCGTGGGCGGTGCCATCCGCGACCCGCTGTCGGGCCGCAGCTACGTGTACCAGGCCATGCGTGTCACCGGCGCCGGCGACCCCACCGTCCCCGTGTCCGAGACGCTCGAGGGCAAGCTGCCGCAGCGTAAGCTCGTGACCACTGCTGCCGCCGGCTACTCCAGCTACGGCAACCAGATCGGCCTTGCCACCGGTATGGTGGACGAGCTGTACCACCCGGGCTATATCGCCAAGCGTATGGAGATTGGCGCGGTGGTGGGCGCGGTGCCCGAGGCAAATGTGCGCCGTGAGCAGCCCGTCCCCGGAGACGTGGTGATTCTGCTGGGCGGCCGCACGGGCCGCGACGGCTGCGGCGGCGCGACAGGGTCCTCCAAAGCCCACAAGCTGGAGAGCCTGGAGACCTGCGGCGCAGAGGTGCAGAAGGGCAATGCGCCCGTGGAGCGCAAGCTGCAGCGCCTGTTCCGCACAAAGGAAGCAACGCGGATGATTAAGCGCTGCAACGACTTCGGCGCGGGCGGTGTTTCCGTCGCCATCGGTGAGCTGGCCGACGGCCTTTCCATTGACTTGAACGCCGTACCGAAAAAATATAACGGGCTGGACGGCACCGAGCTTGCCATCTCCGAGAGCCAGGAGCGCATGGCCGTTGCCCTGGCGGCCGAGGACGTGGACGAGTTCATCGGCTACGCGCACGAGGAGAACCTCGAAGCAACCCCCATCGCCACGGTGACGGAGGAGGCGCGCGTGCGCATGGAGTGGAACGGCGCCGTCATCGTGGACGTGAGCCGCGACTTCCTCAACAGCAACGGCGCGGCGAAGCACCAGGACGTGCGCGTGCTGCCGGGTGGAACGTACGAGCGCACCTGGGCGGGCGACACGCTGGCCGAGCGCATGAACGCGCTGGTCACCGACTTGAACGTGTGCTCGAACAAGGGCCTGTCCGAGCGCTTCGACTCCACCATCGGCGCGGGCACGGTGCTCATGCCGTTCGGCGGGTCGCGCCAGCTGACGCCGGCGATGGCCATGGTGGCGAAGCTGCCCGTGTTCGGCGAGACCACCACGGTCAGCGGCATGGCCTGGGGCTTCAACCCCTACCTCACCGAGGCGAACCAGTTCACCGGCTCGTACATCGCCGTGGTGGAGAGCGTGGCGCGCCTCGTGGCCGCCGGCTTCTTCCACAAGGACATGTACCTGACGTTCCAGGAGTACTTCGAGAAGCTGCGCGACGAGCCCGAGCGCTGGGGCAAGCCCGCCGCCGCCGTGCTGGGCGCGCTGATGGCGCAGGTGGACCTGGGTATCGGCTCCATCGGCGGCAAGGACTCCATGTCG
>URVD01000161.1 GCA_900551195.1 uncultured Collinsella sp. | reverse complement strand
GGTCCGTCCTTGGATTCGCCTAGCCTTCCGCTTCCTGGAGCGCCATATGTAAAAGTAGACTACTTGCCCGTTTCAAAAAGTCTGCTTAGAGGAGGAGCCATGCTTGAGGGTACGTATGTGGTTTTGGCCCAGACGCCGGTGGGGAGCAAGCGCGGCGAGGTGACGTTTTCACATGGGGTGAACGGCGCGCTCAGGGCAGTACTAAACGTCAGGGGTCTCAATATCGCTCTCTCGGGTGCCCGCGCTGAGTGCGATTTCTTTGAGCTCTCGGGTACTATCTCCCACGTCTTGATGGGCAAGGCGCCCTTTACATGCACGGGGTCGGTCGAGGGTGATCGACTCACTGCTACCGCGCGGTCGGGTTCCGTTTCGATCTCGCTGAGCGGTATGCGCAAAGAGCTTTCGGGGCGCACCGCATAAAGTTTGCGCAGGTAAACATCGGTATTTGACTTTATAAAATAGTTCAGAGCGCTATCATTTGTCGTTACGAGTTGGTTAGCCCCGGTAAACGGTTAACCGCGTCTAACGAAAGGATGAGCGCGTGAAGCTCGATACACTCGAGATTGGAAAGGACGCCGTTGTCGCATCGGTGACATCCGACGACCAGGCGCTCCGTCAGCATATTTTGGACATGGGCCTGACGCCGGGCACCGAAGTCACCATGATGAAGTACGCCCCCATGGGCGACCCGCTCGAGATTCGCCTGCGTGGCTACGAGTTGACACTGCGCAAGGACGATGCCGCTCGCATCGAGCTTGTGGGTATTCACGACACCGATACGGGTCCGCGCGCTAACGCCGCAATCGGCACGACGGAGCATCCGGCCCTGGGCGAGGGAACGTATTCGCCCCGTGCGGCAAAGACGGCCGTGCCCGAGGGCGCGCCGCTGCACTTTGCCCTCGCCGGCAACCAAAACTGCGGCAAGACCACGTTATTCAACCAGCTGACGGGCTCCAACCAGCATGTCGGTAACTTTCCCGGCGTGACGGTCGACCGCAAAGATGGCACCATCCGTAACCATCCCGAGGCGAGCGTTACCGACCTGCCTGGCATTTACTCCCTGTCGCCGTACACAGGCGAAGAGGTCGTGAGCCGTCAGTTCATCCTCGATGAGCGTCCGGACGCCATCATCGACATCATCGACGCCACCAACATTGAGCGCAATCTGTACCTGACGCTGCAGCTTATGGAGCTCGACCGCCCCATGGTCATCGCGCTCAACATGATGGACGAGGTGACGGCCAACGGCGGCGCCGTGGACGTCAACCTGCTCGAGAGCCTGTTGGGCGTGCCTGTTGTCCCCATTAGCGCTGCCCGCAACGAGGGCATCGGCGAGCTGGTGGATCATGCCTTGCACGTGGCGCGGTTCCGCGAGCGCCCCGGTCGCCTGGACTTTTGCGCACCCGATGGTCCAGACGGCGGTGCGCTGCATCGCTGCATCCACGGCATCGCCAACCTTATCGAGGACCATGCCGCGACGGCGCACATTCCCGTGCGTTTTGCGGCGACCAAGCTGGTCGAGGGCGATGAGCTGGTAACCGAGGCGCTTCACCTGGATCGCAATGAGCTCGACGCTATCGAGCACATCATTACCCAGATGGAGGGCGAGGCCGGCACCGACCGCCTATCTGCGTTGGCCGATATGCGTTTTAGCTTTATCGGCGACGTGTGCGGGCGTTGCGTCGTCAAGCCGCACGAAAGCCGCGAGCACGTGCGCTCCGTCAAGATTGACCGCATCCTGACAGGTCGTTACACAGCCATTCCGGCGTTTCTGGTGATCATGGGTCTCGTCTTTTGGCTGACGTTTGGCGTGATCGGCGCGGCGTTGCAGGGACTTATGGAGGACGGCATCGCTGCCATCATCGCCTCGGCCGATGCGGGCCTCAAGGCGTTCGGCACCAACGACGTGGTGCGTTCGCTGGCTGTCGACGGCGTGCTTACGGGCGTGGGCAGCGTGCTGACCTTCCTGCCGATTATCGTCGTGCTCTTTTTATTCCTCTCCATTCTGGAAGACTCCGGCTACATGGCGCGCGTGGCCTTTGTCATGGATAAGGTACTGCGTCGCTTTGGCCTGTCAGGCCGCAGCTTTGTGCCCATGCTCGTCGGTTTTGGCTGCACCGTGCCGGCTATCATGTCGACCCGTACGCTCCCATCCGAGCACGACCGCAAGATGACGGTCATGCTCACACCGTTCATGAGCTGTTCGGCCAAGTTGCCGGTCTACGGCCTGCTGTGCGGGGCGTTTTTCCCGCAGGCGACGGTTCCCGCCATGGTTTCGCTCTATCTGATTGGCATTGCGGTTGGTTGCATCGCGGCTTTGGTGCTCAACCGCACGGCATTTAAGGGCGACCCGGTGCCGTTTATCATGGAGCTCCCCAATTACCGCCTGCCGAGCGTCAAGACGACGGTGATGCTGGCATGGGATAAGGCCAAAGACTTTATTACCAAGGCCTTTACCATTATCTTTGCCGCTACCGTGGTCATCTGGTTCCTTCAGACGTTCGACATCCGCTTTAATGTGGTCGCCGATCAGTCGCAGAGTCTGCTTGCGGGCCTCGGCAGCATCATCGCGCCGGCGCTGACGCCGCTTGGGTTTGGCGACTGGCGTGCATCCACGGCGCTCGTCACCGGACTTATCGCCAAGGAGAGTGTCATCTCGACCCTCACGGTACTTTTGGGCGCGACCTCGCCCGCGGCACTGTCGACCATGTTTTCGCCGTTTACTGCCTATGTGTTCCTGGTCTTTACGTTGCTGTACCCGCCGTGCGTGGCTGCGATCGGCGCCGTCAAGAGCGAGCTGGGCGCGCGCTACGCCGTTGCCGTGTTCGCGTTTCAAGTGACGGTCGCCTGGATCGTGGCGTTTGTCGTGCATTCGGCGGGCATATTGCTGGGGTTGGCTTAGTTTTTTATTGACGGCGCAACCTCTGTGTATTGAGTTGATTGCGGCCCCGCATCTGTTGCTGACGGATGCGGGGCCGTTGCTATATAATCGCCTCCGCTCAAAATGATTGGAGACGTTATATATGAGTCAGGCAAGGCAAGACGGCATCACGCTCAGGCAGTGGCTCCCGCTCGTCGGGCTCACCTGCTGTGCGTTCGTGTTCAACACGTCGGAGTTTATGCCCATCGGCCTTTTGACTGATATCGCCGCGTCGTTCTCGCTCACCGAGGCCCAGGCAGGCATCATGATCTCGGTCTATGCCTGGGGCGTCATGCTGCTGTCGTTGCCGCTCATGGTGTTTGCCTCGCGCTTCGAGTTCAAGCGTATGCTGCTGGGCGTGCTCGCCGTGTTCTCGCTGGGCCAGTTTCTGTCCGCTGTGGCGCCGACTTATCCCATCCTGGTCTGCGCGCGCCTGGTGGTCGCTTGCGCACATGCCGTGTTCTGGTCGGTCGCCTCGATTATGGCCTCGCGCCTGGTTGACACTCGCCACGGCGCGCTCGCCATCAGCATGATCGCTACGGGCTCGTCCATCGCGCAGATCTTTGGCCTGCCCCTCGGTCGCGCCATTGGCCTGGCCGTGGGCTGGCGTATGACGTTTGCCGTGGTCGGGGTCTTCTCTGCCGCCGCGGTGGTGTACCAGGCAGCGGTGTTCCCGGCCATGCCGGCGGGTGAGCGCTTTACCGTTAAGCAGCTGCCCGAGCTGTTCAAGAACCCGTTCCTGATCGCGCTCTACGCGGTCACGGTCTTTATGGCGACCGGCTATTACGCGGGCTATAGCTATATTGAGCCTTTCCTGGCTCAGGTCGCGCACGTCGATGCGGGCGCCATCACCATGACGTTGACAGCGTTTGGCTGCTCTGGTCTGCTTGGAAGCTGGCTGTTTGGCCGCCTGTTCGATGGGCATCGCTTCCCGTTCTTGGCTATCACGCTCTCCGGCGTGCCGGTGGCTCTGCTGCTTATGGCCCCCGCAGCCTCGGCGCTCGTGTTGGTGCTTGCCGTCTGCGCACTATGGGGCTGCTGCGCCACAGCCTTTAACGTGGCGTTCCAGGCCGAGCTCATCAAGTACACGCCGGCGGATTCGTCGGCCGTCGCCATGTCGATCTTCTCGGGCCTGTTCAATTTGGGTATCGGCACGGGCACCGCGATCGGCGGCGCCGTGGTTTCGGGTCCCGGCATCGCCTGGATCGGCTTCGCGGGCGGGGCGATTACCGTTGTAGGCGTCATCCTCGCTATCACGGTGCTATTCCCGGCCATCCGCCGCGCAAAGCCCGTCGTCTAACCACGTCCCCTCATCAGTTGCGGTGGAATAGTTCCTGTTTAAGGCCTCTGAAGGCCCAGGCAGGAACTATTC
>URVD01000160.1 GCA_900551195.1 uncultured Collinsella sp. | reverse complement strand
ACACGCGGCGCCTATCGTCCCATCGGCATCAACCGTAACAGCCAGCTCGCCGTGCTGCAGCTGCGCCCCTATGCGCAGCCGGCCTACCGCGCCGTGCAGTGGATGGCCTTTGGCTCCAACTCGTTTAACGCGCTGGTTCCGCTGTACGCCAACGTCGAGACCATGCCCGAGTATTATGCCGACACGCAGGCTCGCGTGACGTCCGAAAACTTCTACTGGGCCAACCGCCTGATCGGCGCGCTGGCCGACGTCCGCTTCCATGAGTGCGGCCGCGCTGTGGAGGACTACCAGGAGAAGGTCGGTGGCATGGGCCACAAGCAGATCCATGACGTCGATGCTGCCGTAGCCGCTCTGCCCGAGGCCGAGGTACCTGCCGAGCTTGCACGCGCCAATGAGACCTTTGCCGAGCGTGTTCGCGTAGAGACCGATGCTCTACTGGGTAAGGTGCTCTACACCACGAGCTGCGCCATGAAGAACTCTTTCGCGATGAACGACAACGTGAGGTAGGGATTTCCCGTCGATTGAATAGCGCTAAAACGCTTTGTCGCTTTCGCTCAATCTTGGGTACAAGAACGCCAATGCAGTTGTTTGTGATTGGAGACAACCATGGTTATGAAACTCGATCAGCTTGTTAACGGCGCCATTAACGTGGGCTTTGGCGCTGCCGCCGTTGCTGTCGAAGGCGGCAAGAAGGTTCTCGACGACCTTAATACCAAGGGCGAGCAGGTGCGCAAGGACGCAGGCGCTCCCGATATCGCCCGCAGTGTGTCCGACATGTTCGAGCAGGCCGGTGGTACCATCTCCGATCTGACCGAGCGCTTGGGCATGCAGGGCGAGACCGCGGCCCAGCGCGTGCTCGACGAACTCATCCTTGCCCGCGTCCGCGTTATGACCGCGCCCGAGCGCACGGCCTTCCTGGCCCATGTGCGCGACATCGTCGATTCGGTCGAGGACAACGTGACCTCGGTGCCCGTCGAGTCCGTTGAGCCCGACGATGCGAAGGATACCGAAGAGGCCGAGTAGCAGCGCAGATGGCAGATTCCACCACCGATTACAACAATCTAGATCCCTTGGGTGACGAGGCGGCGGTTGTCGATGAGGTCGATGCCGCCGTCTCGGGCGCTCGCAAGAAGCCGCGCGCTGTCGATATGGTCCCCGAGGAGCCCGACGCGATGGCGCCGGACGAGGAATACCAGCTCACGCCGGCGGGTCGTCGCGAACGCATCGGGCAGATTGTTCGTCTGGTCAAAAAGTACCGCGTGTGGGATAACCTCACGCCGGTTCGTTTGCGCCGCCTGCTCGAGGAACTCGGCCCCATGTTCGTCAAGATGGGGCAGATTCTGGCCAACCGGTCCGAGATTCTGCCGCAACGCTTTTGCGACGAGCTGCGTCGTCTGCGCTCCGACGTGGAGCCGGTGCCGTACGAGGTCGTACTCAGTTGTCTGGAAGAAGAATACGGCCTGCGCCTGGGGGAGATGTTCGATGCGATCGACCCCAATCCGCTTGGTAGCGCATCGCTCGCGCAGGTGCACCGCGCTCGTCTGGTGACGGGCGAGGACGTGGCCGTCAAGGTGCAGCGCCCCGGTGCGCAGCAGGTTATGGCACAGGACATCGATATCATCCGCTCGGTGGTGCGTATCGTTTCCAAGTTCGTCAACACCGATCAATTCGTTGACCTGCACGGCGTAGTCGAGGAGTTGTGGACCTCGTTTCGCGAGGAGACCAACTTTTTGGCCGAGGCCAAAAACCTCAACGACTTCTACGAGTTCCATAAGAGCGTTCATGGCGTGACGTGCCCTAAATCCTATCTGGACCTGTGCACCGAGCACGTGGTGGTTATGGACTACGTCGACGGCATTTCGATCGCCGATCCTGAACGCTTGGTGGCCGAGGGCTATGACTTGGAAAAGATCGGTGCCGCAATCGTCGAGGACTACTCGACGCAGGTGCTCGATGACGGCTTTTTCCATGCCGACCCGCATGCGGGAAACATTATTCTCAAGGACGGCATCGTTTACTTTATCGACTTGGGCATGGTCGGACGCATGTCGAGTCACGATCGCGGTATCGTAAAGGACATGATTTTCGCCGTGGCCGAGGGTGACGTGCCCAAGCTCAAGGATTCGCTCATGCGCTTCGCCGTGACGCGTGGCGATTCGGCAGAGCTCGATCATTCGGCCTTTTTGTCCGATTTGGACTTTATCGTCGCAGACTTTGCGGGCCTCGACCTGAAGGATCTGGATATCGGCGAGTTTTTGACCTCGCTGTTAAACCTCGCGCGTAAGAATGACGTTGAGCTGCCGAGCGTGGTGACGATGTTCGCGCGCGGCATGGTGACGCTCGAGGGTTTGCTGACCGAGTACATGCCCAACGTCAACATGATCCAGATCATCCAAACGCACATTAAAAACGAGAAAAGCACCTATGCGCGCGTGCGCGACATGGGGCGCGATCTTGCCGCGAGCAGCTATCGCGCGGCGAAGGGCTCGCTCGAGGCGGCCGAGTATCTTGGCCTGGCTTCGCGCATGCTCACGCGCGGCCAGCTTAAGGTGAACACGCAGATCATGAGCAGCGATAAGGCGCTGCGACAGCTGGGCGGAATTATCGACCGTATGTCGATGGCAATTGTGATTGCTGGCCTGTTTATCGGTTCGTCGGTGGTGTACTACGCGCGCATCGAGCCGGTTGTGTTTGGTATTCCGGTCATTGGCTTTATGGGCTACGTCAGCGCACTGGTGCTGGCGCTTATGCTGGGCCGCAATATCTGGCTCAACAGTCACGGCGGCAAGCACTAGAGGCCGCGACCGTCACCGCATTTTCCTATCGCAAACAATAGCTTTTACCTTGGGCTTCGCCTGCGTGCGAGGCCCTTTTGCGTGATACCATTTTGACGGTAATAATCGATGGCCTAGATGGTGGTGCGGAGACGCATGAATGCGCGGTTTACCTGCGCGTTTGGGAGAATCGGGGTGCAAGTCCCCGGCTGTACCAGTAACCGTAATTCCTCTTGGCTCGGGATGTTCGCGTCGCAGATCGGACGGCGCGCCCGAGTCGTTAAGGTTAAGTCGGATCGCCTCCCATCTTGCGTGCGGCTGCGGCGTATGCCGCCGGTGTGCATAGGGCTCTGGAGGGAAGGGGGACCCCGATGGGGGAACTCGAGCGCAACATGCGCGATGACGTGGGGCAGCCGCTGGGCAATGCTCCAAGTACAGACAATGGGGGACAAATGGATATGTTTGAGGACGAGCGCGAGCGCGCCTCGTTGCATCGCCGTGGCGCGATTGCATGCGGCGTAGCCAAGCGCGGCCTGGTGGCATTCCTGGCCTTCGCGATGGCCTTTGGCACCACGCCGGCTCAGCTGTGGGCCGAGGGCGCCGAGGGCATTGCCGAGGCTGTGGCTCAGGCTGCGACGCCGGGCGAGGGCACGGGTGCCGCGGACGGTGCTGCCGACGGTGTCGTTTCTGAAACCGGCTCTAACGCGAGCGATGCGTCGGTTAACGATGGCGCTTCGGCGAATGCCGCAGATAGCAACGGCGTAGCGTCGGACGATTCTGCCGCAGTCGAGGCTTCTACTGCTTCGCCGGATTCATCCGAACAGAACGTCAAAAGTGTTGTAGCCGCTTCCGATGAGGCTGAATCTCAGCCTACCGAAGCCGCAAGCCAAGAGGTCGCGGCCACGTGCTCCGTCGTCGGCACCGACGCCAAGGGCGCCCAGCAGACCTGGGCCGCCGCGCAGCAGATCGCTCTGAAGGAGGGCTCGACCGCGGCCGACCTCTCCGAGCAGCTCTTCAGGCAGGCCGGCCTCAAGGCCGACTACGACCCCAACGGCTCCTGGGGCTGGGCGCTCAACTCGATCACGTCGCCCTTCGACGCGGGCCGCACGCTCGCCTGCGACCCGGCGACCGGCGCGCACTGGCAGCTGTTCGTCAACGGCAGCGTCTCCGCGGTCGGCGCCGGCGGCTACACGCTCAAGGACGGCGACTCCGTCGTCTGGTGCTACTCGAAGTACGGTGACCCCGCGCCCGCCAATCAGATTTCCGTTAGCTGCACCGTTGTCGGCCAGGACGCCTCGGGCGCTCAGCAGACATGGGCGCAGCCCACGACAGCTTTGGTGGAAGAGGGCACGACCGCTGCTGATCTTTCCGAGCAGGCCTTTAAAAAGGCCGGCATTGGCGCCAAAACGGGGAAAGGCACGTACGGCTGGTATCTCGAGTCGCTGACTTCACCGTTCAACAAGACCGTGACGCTTTCGAGCGAGAAAGTTAACGAAAACACTTGGAAATTCTGGCAGTTCTTCGTTAACGG
>URVD01000159.1 GCA_900551195.1 uncultured Collinsella sp. | reverse complement strand
ACACTATGATTTTGCCCATCAGATAGGTATTCAAGAATCTTTTCTTGTATTTTTGCCTCGGCCTTTTCGGAAACGGCAGCCGCAGCGATCGGAAAACAGGTGCGAATGGTCTTTGCAATCATGAGTGGTGAAATCTCCGTATTCGGATGCTAGTTCAGACGGCTCTTGAGCGCGTCGATGTGAATGCCGATCTTAAGGCTGGCGGGATCGATCTGGGCGATCTCCTGCAGGGTGAAGGCAACGGAGCTCGAAAGATTGTGGCAGACGGATTTCATGTTGACGCCGTTCTCGAGCACGACGTGAAGGTCGACCGTGAGGCCGTTCTCGTCGGCGGAAACAAGCACGCCCTTGCGGAGGCGCTGGCCGGCAAGCAGGCGCACGCTCTCGGCGCCCTGCAGCTGTTCAGCCATACCGACGACGCCGTAGCACGTCATCGCGGCATAACCGGCAATATCGGCAATAACGTCGTTCGAGACGCTCAGGCTGCCGTTAATGGTCTCAGACACAAGAATCTCCTTATCTGGTGCTCGCGGCACCATGTCGTGGGAGCAATCATTGCAATATTCTACAACGACCGCGCCATGTTGAGGTGGTGGGTCGCGGGATTACATCCTCGACACGAAATGTTGATACGGCAACGTTCGCCACAGGCGATCGCGGCATGAAAAAACCCGCCGCATAAGCGACGGGTTTTAAAACCTGGCTCCCCGGGTAGGACTCGAACCTACAACAGCGCGGTTAACAGCCGCGTGCTCTACCATTGAGCTACCGAGGAATAGGTGCGTGCTCTCAAGCAACGAAGTTTATTATACGGACGATTGGGCGAAGGGCAAGAACTTTTTTAAGAAATTTTCCGACCCAGTCATTGGGGACGTTCTTAAACGACTAGTCATTCAAGAACGTCCCCAATGACTAGATTGAAAAGCTGTACGTCAGCATCCAAAGATGTCGGAAAATGTCGACTTTGGATGCTGGCGTACATGTTTGGTTCGTATGGGTTCGGCTCGGTTGGCGCGAACTGGCCGCAGTGCGCGTGCTAGAGCAGGTTCTTCTGCACCCACGCGATGATGTCGCTCGACTCGTAGAGCGGTTTACCGTCGATGAACAGGCAGGGAACCTGGCGCTTTCCGCCGACGGCGATGAGTGTCTGCTCGGCATCGGGGTCGGTCGAGATATTGCGCTCGGGGATGGTCACGCCGTTATCGGCCAAAAAGCGCTTGACCTTTATGCAATACGGGCAGCCGGTCATAACGTAGAGCACGAGTTCGTGATCAGTAGCCATGGTGTCTCCAATCGGTTGAGGTTTCGGTTGAGATACCCAAAGCCGCCGCAGTCTATGCGCGATCCATTGATGACTCGATGGCATGGACCAGAAACGCCGTGGCTCCGGTGCCGCAGGGCTTGTCGTAGTAGTCGATAAAGCGCTGATCGGCAAGATAGCCGTGGGCGAGGCCCAGGTATGCTTCGTCTTGGGGCTCGTGTCCCCAGTTAAGGCCAATCCATCGACGGTGCATTGCTACAAGCTTGCGGGCCTCGCTGCCTTCCGGTTCGCCATCGCCCATGGCAATCGAGAGCTGGCCCAGAACAGCGCGTTCAAGTTCCTTCATGTCGTTCCATGTCTCGGGGTCCATGCCCAGCAGTGCCTCGTTTGCTGCATCGACAGCCTCGTCGCCATAGCGCGCCCGCGCCTCGGCGCCGAAGCGCTCCTCGTTTTCCTGCACGGCGCGCCAGCGCTCCAGCTGCGGCAAGACGGCACCCATGAGTGAGACGGCCTCGTCGAGCGACATGCCGGTGTTTTGTGCCAGGCGCGGGGCACAATCCTCGATCATTGCCTCCATCGTGGTGTCGTAGGTGTACTTGCCGTGCTCGTAGCACCACTTGCAGTAATGGTCGGTCGTGGCGCCCGTGGCGTCGGTGCCGCAGTCGTTGGGCGTGAGTATCATGCCGCAGCTCTGACAATAGTGCTCGGGCATTTCGAGCAGGTGGGACAGCGGTTCTCCGGTTATGGCGGCAATGAGCTTCATCATGTCGATGCCCGGTGTGACTTCGCCGCGTTCCCAACGGCTGACGGCTTGGCGTGTGACGAAGAGCTTGGCGGCGAGTTGCTCTTGGGTAAGATGATGGGCGCGACGGACAGCAATGAGCTTTTCTGCGAAGGCCATAACGGCTCCTTTCTGCTGGTTGTTGGCTTTAAGCATACGCGGCGGCAGGTGCCCTTCCAAGCAACCGTTGGTTGCGCGACGGGGGCTGCGGCGAAGAATTGCGTACAACGTCCCACGCCTCCATGCCGTACAATGACCGGCATGGAACCTATTGCACGCATACATACCGACCTGCCGCAGAAGTTCGGCATTCCGCGCAACAGTTTTTTGGCGCCCCATCTGCAGGGACGCATCGTTTTTGAGCCGGAATTTGCCTCCAATGCAGCGGTTGAGGGCCTGGACTCCTTCTCTCACCTATGGCTGCTGTGGCGTTTTGAAAACGGAACGCCCGGCGGCACGGCTAAGGACATAGCCACCGATGCCAAGACGCAGGACAGGTCCGGCACCAATGCCAAGTGGTCGAAAACCGTGCGCCCGCCGCGTCTGGGCGGAGCCGAGCGTGTGGGCGTGTTTGCCACGCGCAGTCCGTTTCGCCCTAATCCCATTGGGCTTACCTGCGTCAAACTCGATCATGTCGAGCTTACCGACGATGGCCCAATCATCCATGTGCTAGGGGCCGATCTGCGCGACGGCACGCCCATCTACGACATTAAGCCCTACATTCCGTTTGCGGATTGCCATCCAGATGCGACCGGCGGCTGGATTGAGGATGCTCCGTGGCAAGAGCTCGATATCGAGTTCCCGCAAGCGCTGCAGGATATGATTCCGCCCGCAAAGCTCCCCGGCTTGATAGAGGTCCTTCGTCAAGATCCTCGCCGCGCGGGTAGCAAACACGAGCCAAACCGCGTCTACCATCTGGCTTACGCTGGGCTCGACATATCCTTTACGGTTGATGGAACCAGGTTGACGGTAATCGCCGTCAACGACGCGCGGGACTAACCAGCCATTCGTCCGCACCCGTCAAATTAAGCGCCAAACTCCGCTTCAAAACCGCCCACGCTGGTGGACAATAACGCCTACCAAAACAATCCGCTTTGCACGGGAGCTCAGCATGAAATACGACTTTACTTCGCTTATCGACCGCCACGGCATGGACGCCATCGCCGTTGACTCCTGGGGTGAAATCCCCGGCATGGCTCCGAACGCGCCCGACGAGGGCTTCGACCGCATCCCCATGTGGGTGGCGGACATGAACTTTGCCACGGTGCCCACGGTCCAGGAGCACATCATTCAGCGCGCCCAGCATCCCATGTTTGGCTATTTCGATCCTCGCCCCGAGTACTTCGACCGCATCATCGAATGGCAGAGCCGCCGTAATGGCGTCGAGGGCCTGCTCCCGGAGCATATCGGCTACGAGAACGGCGTGCTGGGCGGCGTCGTGTCGACCCTGCGCGCGTATGTCCAGCCGGGCGATGCGGTGCTGGTCCACAGCCCGACCTACATCGGCTTTACCAAGTCCATCGAAGCCGCGGGCTATCGCATTGTCCACAGCCCGCTTAAGCTCGACGACCAGGGCGTGTGGCGTATGGACTTTGAGGACATGGAGCGCAAGCTCGCCCAAAACCACATCCATGCCGCGGTGTTCTGCTCGCCGCACAATCCCTGCGGTCGCGTATGGGAGCGCGACGAGATCGAACGTGCCATGGACATCTATCGCCAGCACGATTGTGTGGTGATCTCGGATGAGATTTGGTCCGATATCATCCTGCCGGGCCACAAGCATATCCCGACGCAGTCGGTGAGCGAGGATGCCCGCATGCGCACGGTCGCCCTCTATGCGCCGAGCAAGACGTTTAACCTGGCGGGCCTGGTCGGCAGCTACCACATCATCTATAACGAGACGCTGCGCGACCGCGTGTGCGCCGTGTCCAATAAGACCCACTACAACGAGATGAATGTCCTTTCGATGCACGCGCTTATCGGTGCCTACCGGCCGCAGGGCTACGAGTGGCTCGATGAGCTCAACGAGGTTATCGAGGGCAACATTGACTACTTCTGCGATTACGTGGACGAGCATTTTGAGGGCGTGGGCTATTCGCGTCCGCAGGGCACGTACATGGTGTTTCTGGACTGCACCGAGTGGTGCCTCGAGCATGGCCGCGATATTCAGTGGCTGCTCGACGAGGGGGCGCGCGTGGGCGTGGGGTATCAGGACGGCCGCCCGTTCCACGGACCCTGCCACATTCGCGTGAATCTGGCGCTGCCGCTTTCGCGCGTAAGGGAGGCGTGCGACCGCCTGGACCACTACGTTTTTGGGGTATAGGGG
>URVD01000158.1 GCA_900551195.1 uncultured Collinsella sp. | reverse complement strand
GAAATCACGGCGTAACTGTTGGTCTGAATCGGGCCGTTGACGAGTGCCTCAATCGAAGCTGCACCTCGGGGTGTCAGGTCCAAAGTCATATCGCCCATGCGCATACCCTCCTTCTAAAATACGTTCGAGGCACCAAACGATGCCTCGAACGTAACCAATATCTATGATGCTGAGAGGCTCTCGCACCTACACACGGCGCTTGAGCTGAGCTCCGCCTTCGCCGGGCATAAGACGGCGAGCGTCGTAGACCGAATCGACACTGCTGATGGAAGCCAGCAGCGGATCCAGACCGCTCGCGTCCGAGATCTCGACCATAAAGCGCAGGGTTGCAATACCCTCGCGGTTGGTCGACGTGGCGGCAGAAAGGATATTACCGCCCGCATCGCCAATGGCAATGGTGACATCCTTGAGCAGGCCCATGCGGTCCAGGCACTCGACCACGATCTCGACCTGGAAGAGGGTGTCGGCAGCGCCGTCCCACTCCACATCGATCATGCGCTCGGGATGTTCCATGAGACCCTTGACGTTAGGGCAGTTGGCGCGATGCACCGAAACGCCGCGACCGCGCGTGATGAAGCCGACGATGTCGTCGCCCGTCACGGGGTTGCAGCAATGAGCCAGACGGACCAGCAGGCCGCTGTTGCTCTCGCCCTTGACGATAATGCCGTTACTGGCGCTCTTGCCGCGCTTTTGCGGCTTGCGGTTGGAGCCGCGAGCGGGCTGCTTCACGACCTCGGCGATAGCCTCGGCCTTGGTGAGCTGTTCCTCGGGCTTGGGGTCCAAGATTTGCTCGACCTTATTGCCCACAGCGCGCGGGGCAACCTTGCCGGCGCCGACGGCGGCAAACAGGTCCTCGAGCTGCTTGAAGTTAAACTGCTCCGCCACGGCGTTGAGCGCACGCGTCGAACGCGGCGTAGAAATGCCATAGCCACGCTTACGCAGGTCCTTGGCCAGCATATCGCGACCGGCGGCAGCGTCGTCGTCCTTGGTCGCGGCGGCAAAATAGCGGCGGATCTTTGACTTGGCGGAAGGTGTCTTAACGATCTTGAGCCAATCACGCGACGGCTTGGAACTCTTGTTGGTCAGAATCTCGACACGGTCGCCCGTCTTGATCTCGTGCGTGAGCGGAGCCACCGCACCGTTGATTTTGGCGCCGACGCAGTGGTTTCCCACCTCGGTGTGAACGGCATAGGCAAAGTCGAGCGGCGTGGAGCCGGCACGAAGCGCCATGACCTCGCCTTTGGGCGTGAAGACAAAGATCTCCTGATCGAACAGATCGACCTTCAGCGAGTGCAGGTATTCCTTGGCATCGGTGATCTCGTCGGAAGCCGCCCAATCGAGCGAATGCTTGAGCCAGTTGATCTGGTCGTCCAAACGTTGAGCGTCATTGGTCTTGGAAGCAGACGATCCGCCCGACTTCTTATAGAGCCAGTGGGCGGCAATGCCGTACTCGGCCTGCTCATGCATCTCGTAGGTTCGAATCTGAATCTCGAGCGGACGAGCCGTAGGGCCGATGACCGTCGTGTGGAGCGACTGGTAGTTATTGACCTTAGGCATGGCGATATAGTCTTTAAAGCGACCAGGCATGGGGTGCCACAGCGTATGCACCGCACCGAGCGTGGAGTAGCAATCGCGCACCGAATGCGTGATGACGCGCAGTGCCACCAGGTCGTAGATCTCGGAGAACTCCTTGCCCTTGCGCTTCATCTTTTGGTAGATGGACCAATAGTGCTTGGAGCGGCCGTTGATCTGGAAGTCCTCCAGACCAATGCGGTTGAGCTCATCGGTAAGCGTCTTGATGGTCTCGGCAAGGTAGCGTTCGCGGACCTCGCGCGACTCAGCTACCATACGCGCGATGCGCTGGTAGGCATCGGGCTCCAGGTAGAAGAAGGACAGGTCCTCGAGCTCCCACTTAATAGAGCTCATGCCCAGGCGGTCGGCCAAGGGCGCGTACACGTCCATGGTCTCGCGAGCCTTAAACAGGCGACGATCCTCGCGCAGGGCTGCCAGCGTTCGCATGTTGTGCAGACGATCGGCAAGTTTAACGATGATGACGCGGATGTCCTTGGACATGGCAAGGAACATCTTGCGCAGCGTGAGGGCCTGCTTCTCGTCCATGCTGTCGACTTCGATGTTGGTGAGCTTGGTCACGCCATCGACGAGCTCGGCCACCGTATCGCCAAACAGGCCGGAAACATCGGTGAGCGAGGTCTCGGTATCCTCGACAGTATCGTGCAGCAGCGCGGCGCACACCACATCGCAGTCCATCTTGAGATCGGCCAAAATGATGGCCACCTCGACGGGATGGTTGATGTACATCTCACCCGAGCGGCGCTTTTGGTTGCAGTGCTTCTCGGCAGCAAAGCAATAGGCCTGCTCCACCTTAGAGAAGTCGTCCTCATTCATATATTTGAGGCACAGGCGCTCCAGCTTGTCGTAGCTGTCCGCCATAATCTCGGGCGGCAGCTCATCGGCATGCTTATAGTGCTCCATCTCCGAAAACGGCTGGAGGGTGGAATCATGGGCGGTACGGGCTGCGGCATCCATCGAGGTCCCCTTCCCCTAGGCCCGCGGTACGATCGGGCGGTTAACTTTGGCTAGCATATCAGAAGCGCACGAATCGAGCGCCCAGCTCCGGAAAGCCGAAAACTCCATGCGCGAGCGCAAGCCCTCCAAATAGCGAATTGACCTGCTCAATTGCACGCGGCCGGGGTTTTCGGCCATCGCGATGCGACGCGTATCGTCAAACCCCGAAACGCGACAGAAACCGAGCTCTTCGAAGATTCCCAGGCCGCTTTCCACCGAACGCTCGTCGACCGGCGTGCGAGCATCGATGGCAAGGCACATCTGCGCGATGTCGATATCGCTCGCACTAAAGGAATCGTCCCCGGTTTTGCCGCGGTTGGAGCGCCACATGGTCTGCAGCGCGCGATAGAGCGTGACGAGCTCGTCGCGCTCGGGCGCATAGCAGTCGAGCAGGCGCTCGTTAATGCGGGCGTCGCGCGACGAATAGAGCAGATGGATCACGGCGGGCTGGCCATCGCGGCCGGCACGTCCGCTCATCTGGTTGAACTCGATGGCGCCAAACGGCATGTGGTAGAGCACGACATGACGGATATCGGGCAGGTTGACGCCCTCACCGAAGGCCGAAGTTGAAACGATGCAGCTGAGACTTCCGTCTCTAAAGGCTTCCTCAACACGGCGGCGATCGGAGCGCGCAAGCCCGGCGTTATAGAACGCGATATGGGTCGCACAGTCGGGAACGCGTTTGCGCAACGTCTTGGCAAGCGCCACGGACTGGTCGCGCGAGTTCACGTAGATAACGGTCTTCTCCCCCGTCGCCACGATCGACACCAGGCGATTTTCGCGGCTCGCAAGGTCACGGTCGTCCTCGAGTTGCAGGTTCTCGCGAACGGTCTCGTCGACCACCGTCCTGGTAATCGGCAATACACGAGCAAGCTCCGCCACGACCGGGGCCGTCGCGGTAGCCGTTGCCGCCATGACAACGGGGTCGCCCAGGGCTTTGAGGATATCGGGCATGTCGAGGTATGCGCTCCGGTCGCCGCCCTTGGCAAGACCGGCATGATGCGCCTCATCGATAACGACAAAACCGATGCGCCCCGAACGCGCAAAGCGATCGCGGTGAATGGACAGAAACTCGGGCGTCGTGAGCACGATGCCGGTGCGGCCCGAAGCCAGGCCGGCAAACACGTCATCGCGCGCCGCCTCCACGGTCTCGCCGGTCAGCACGCCAACGCCAATGCCGAGCGCGGCCATCGTCGAGGAAAGGTGATAGGCCTGGTCGGCAACGAGCGCGCGCAGCGGATAGACAAAGATACTCGCACGCCCGCGAAGAACCGCCTCGCGCGCGGCATGCACATGGAAGATAAGAGACTTGCCGCGCCCCGTTCCCATAACGGCCAGAACACTTTGGTGATCGGCCAGGGCATCGAGCGCCTCGACCTGCGCGCGGTGCGGCTGGTTCGATCCGATAAAGCTGTGAATGAGCGAGCGCGTGAGCTCGGTATAGGAAAGTTGGGCAAGCGTCTCGCGTTTACGCGACTCCAGGCGCAGGCCAGAATCCGCCGGTTGTACGCCGCGGCGAAGCTCACATGCCGGATCGTCGATATTGGGTGCCGTGGTATCGCGCACCAAGACATCTTTGATCATGAGCTTGGGCTTCACACGTCCCTGCCAATGCTCGGCCACGGCCTCGAACACCAAATCGACGGCGCTATCGCAATTGATAAGCCTATCGATCTGCGGCACACGAAACATGATGGCCGGCACACTCGTGGCGCCATCCGTCGCCACGAAGCGCATATGCTCGCCGGTCTTGCCCACCACGGCGCGATCGCACATTGTCACGCCCTCGGCCGCCAACAGCGGCTAACCGCATTATTACTCTGCCGTTGATACTCATGCCGATAATAAACCTGAAGCAT
>URVD01000157.1 GCA_900551195.1 uncultured Collinsella sp. | reverse complement strand
AAAAAATAGGGGGCCTCGGTCCTAAACCGATCGACCCCATCACTTCGCCCTCGAGCCTCTACTCGAGCGTACGCATGTACGCAGAGATGGCATCCAGACCCTTCTGCAGGTCGTCGGTGTTATCGGAATATGCATAGCCGATGCGCATGCTCTTGGGCTCCTCGAAGCAATCGCCCGGGGTGACGAGCGCGCCGGACTTCTTAATCATGTCGATGCAGAACGTCCTGGAGTCGATGTCGTAATCGTAATACACGAGCGCGGTGGTACCCGCCTCGGGCTTGACAAACGACAGGTGCGGCTCGCTCTCGACCCACTTCTCCAGAACAGCAAGGTTCTGACGGACGATGCGACGGCTGCGCTCAAGGATCACGGAAGCGTTGCCCAGAATCAGCTCCGCCACCGTCTCGCTGAATATGCCGGCGGAAATCAGGTTGTAGTCGCGATGCGAGAGCAGAGAGCGACGAAGTTCCGGGCTCTTGGTGACCGCCCAGCCCAGACGCAGGCCGGCGAACGACCAGACCTTGGACATGGATGCGGTGACGACGGCCTTGTCGTACAGGTCGATCACGGACTCGCAGTACTCATCCGTCTGAGTAAGCAGACGGTAGACCTCGTCGCAGAGCACCCACGCGTCGTGTTTGCGCGCAACCTCGACAATCGCCTTGAGCGTATCGATGTCGAGCAGGGCGCCCGTGGGGTTGTCCGGGTTATTGATGCAGATGAGCTTGGTATCGTCGGTCACCAGGGCATCGAGCGCGTCGACGTCGACGTGGTAGCCGTTCTTGCGATCGAGCTGAAGGATATCGACCTTCGCACCGCACATCTCGGGAATCGAGTAAAGCTGCTGGTAGGTGGGCTTGACGGAGACTACATGATCGCCCGGTTCGACGAGCGTGGAAATAACCAGGGAGTTGGCACCGGTCGCGCCGTGCGTGGGCACGATATGCCCGGGCTCGACCGTCTTATAGAGACGCGCGACCCCCTCGAGGAAGCCGGGCTGCCCCTCGATGTCTCCGTAGGTGAATCGGCGCGAGCACAGGCTGTCGAGCCACGCCTTCTTGTCGGTGTTCGTAAGCTCGAACAGCTGGTCGAGCGTGAGGGAGTAGACGCACGTCTCCGCAACGTTGTGGGTGCACTTGGTCTCCCACTCGTTCATCCACTGCTCGACGGCGAAATCCTTAATCTGCATTGTCGTTTCCTTTCCTTGGCTTTCTTACAGTTCCACCACGGTGCCCAGCCCCGCCTCGACGGCGCGGCCGTAGGCAATTTTCGATGCCGAAAGGTCCTGAACGGCAATGCCCGACGTATCGAACACCGTCACCTGCTCGCCATCCGAACGCCCCGTGGCCGTGCCGGCGATGACTTCGCCGAGCTCCGCTTTGATGTTCTCGGGCGCGATGGCACCCTCGGCAACCGGAATCTCCAGCTCACCGGACGCGACCGATTGCTCGCGGTCGTCGACGTAAACAGCGGCGCGGGCGACAAGCGCCGAGGCGAGCTCCTGCTTGCCGGGCATGTCGGCACCGACGCAGGAGATATGCGTACCGGGGCGCACCCATGCATCGGGGATGATGGGCTTGGTCGCCGGCGTGATTGTCACGATGATGTCGGCCTCTGCCGCGGCACCTTGGCCGTCGGCCGTCGCCTCGATGGAATAGGTGGATGCCTCGCGAGCATGCTCGCAGGCGCCCAAGATATGGGCGACCTCGTCACGCATGCGCTCGACGCGGGCCTCGGGCGCGGCATCGGAAACCGGCTCCCACACCTTGACCTCGCTCACTTTGGGACAGGCGGCGAGCACGCCCGCCACCATATAGGTGCTCATATGGCCGGCACCCGCAACAAGCAGTTTGGACGCATCCTCCCGAGCCAGCCACTTGGCACCGAGCGCAGCGGCGGCACCGGTGCGAAGCCCAGTGACGGCGGAGGCATTAAGCAGCGCCAGTGGCTCGCCCGTCGCGTTGTCGCACAGCAGCGTGGTGCCAAAGATCTCGGGCAGCCCCTTTTTGGGATTCTGAGAGAACCAAGCAGTGAGTTTGAGGCCGAAGAGACCGCTTCCCGCCAACTCGCCCGAGCGGATATCCATATCGGCCACGCCGGGTTCGAACTGCTCATATACCATCGGCCACGCAACACCCTTGCCCGTTGCCTTCTGGCGATATGCATCCTCCACGGCAGCGATTGCATCCTCGATCGTCAGCACCTTGAAAACTTCCTCGGCCGAAAGCACCACCATCTGCCCCATCATCGCTCCTTTCAGCGAAAGCTTTACGTTGCTTCACTGTACGGTTTAGCAATGATGCCGCCAAGGATCATTTCTTGTTGGAATCTACAACGATTCTCAATCTGATTTTTCGTTCTATCAGCAGGTATTTGAATTATTTCTTGCATCAACGGCATACGGATGTGCGATTATCCTATTTATACCTGTACTAATTGTAGTGATTTACAAGGTGATGTTGATGCTATACACCATCTCGGACTTCTCACGGGAATATGAGGGGTCGGTTCGTCTAATCGCCGGCAGCGATGGCGTCTCGCGTGCCGTCTCCGGCGTCGGGATCCTCGATTATGAACTCATGCCCGGCCTCAAGAACAAGTACCAGCGCGTCAACTTCAGCTCAGACGAGATCGTCCTCAGCACCTTTCTCTATGCGAAGGACGACCCGTACCTCATCACTGAAGCCGTGAAATACCTCGTCGCCAAGGGAACGAGCGGTCTTATCATCAAAAACGTCCTGCACATCCCGATTCCCGACCAAGCCATCCGCTACGCCAACGCGCGGCACTACCCGGTCTTTCTCACGACCGACGACTCACTGTTCTTTGACGGCGTCATCTATGAGGTCAAACGGCATATCGAGCAGCTCGCGTCCATCGACTTCGCGCAGCGCGAGATCGATGCCCTAAGGACAGATGTATCGCCTGAGTCCATCTGCCGACGCATCCGAGGCCTCAACCCGTCATTTCTGGACGAAGCGGTCGCCCTGTTCGCATCGTTTGCAGAGCCCCTCGACCCGCGTACGTTTTTGCAAATCGAACGTCTCTGTGCAAAATCGACCCTCGCCGGATGCCACAACATGCTGGCACCCTATGACGGAGGTTTGTTATTCGTAGCGACAAGTGACTCGGAGCAGACGCTCGATGTGGAGCGAATCGTGCAGGCGCTCACGGAGCTCATCGAGACTAGCGGTATCGACGGCGGAGCGGAAGGGCTCGGCATCAGCGATATTCTGTTTGGAGACGAGGCTGTGGCGCAGGCGATCTCGCAGGCGATTTACGCACAGCGCCTATCTTGTCAACGAGCCGAGAGTCCCGTCCGCTATACGCAGCTCGGCATCCTGAGAACCGTGATGCCTTTTGCGGAAACCCCGGAGATGCGATCGTTCTCGGAGGCGATTCTCTCGCCGATACGCGAGCACGACAGTGAGCATGGCAGCGAACTGGAATCCACACTCGCCGCATTCATCGAGAACGACCGACGTATCGAGCAAACCGCCAAGCAGACTGGCCAGCACCCGAACACGATTCGATATCGCCTCGATAAGGTGACGGCTCTCACCGGACTGAGCTACAAATGCGCCCCGGAGATGGAGCAGCTGTCGCTCGCCTACGCCATCGAACGCGCTCGCTCGCTTCAGTAAGCCCACCCCACCTTGAGGTTAGGAGCGGCGGGCGCGGAGCTTTTCGTAGCCTTCGGCGAAGAAGGCGACCGTGGCGGCGTCGGCCTCGGCGGCGTCCGTCTCGGCGGCAGGGACCACGCCGTGTTCGTCGCTCACTAGGAACAGCGCGCCCTTAAGCTGAGCGGGAATATCTACGCGCGTGACCGGGATGCCCTTGGTCTGGGCCAGCTGTTCGATGAGCGTCGCCGTGCCGCACAGGCACTCGTCCGCCGGCGCCACAAAGGCAAGCTCGCCGTTGTTGACGGCGGCGAGCAGCTCGGGCGCCACGCCGGTTTCGTCGGCCTCGGAGCGGGCCTCGGCGGAGCGGGCACGCAGTACCTTGGCCGACGTATCGGCGAGCGGCTCGTACTCCCCCACCGTCATGGCGGCGTTGCCGTTGATGTCGATCACCAGCATGAGCACGCCGTCGCGTGCGGTGTAATCGCCCTCGGCAAGCGACCACTCAACGTGCTGTTTGGCCCAGCTGAGCATGTTATGGGTAAGCGGCTCGCCCCGCACCAGGCGCTCGGACAGCGCGCGGATGTGGCGGTTGAGCATGGGCACCTTTTTGTTGGACATGCGCCAACGGCAGACAAGCGCGGGCTTGTCGAGCGTAAACTTCTCGACCGCCTCCTGATTGGCGCAAAAGTCCTCGTACGCACGCTGATCCTCGGCATTGCCAAACAGCTCGGCATCATCAATCTGGGGCATGGTCATACCTTTCGTGTTAGTCATTCCGTCCTCTTATACCAAAAAGACCGCCCTTCCAAACGAAGCGCCCGCCTTTTGCAGAGATTATTTTAGAAACG
>URVD01000156.1 GCA_900551195.1 uncultured Collinsella sp. | reverse complement strand
TGGACAAGTCGCTCGAGTCCCTCAAGCATAACTTCTCCAAGGTCCGTACCGGTCGTGCCAACGCCAACATTCTGTCCGACATCACCGTCGATTATTACGGTGTCCCCACGCCGGTCACGCAGGTTGCCGCCGTCAAGACCCCCGAGGCTCACATGCTGCTCATCGAGCCGTGGGATAAGGCGCTCATCAATGCTATCGTCAAGGCCATCGGCGCTTCCGATCTGGGTATTACCCCCAACTCCGATGGCACCGTCGTTCGTCTTCCGTTCCCGGCTCCCACTGAGGAGCGCCGTCGCGAGCTCGTCAAGGAGTGCCGCGAGTACGCCGAGCAGGCCAAGGTGTCTATCCGTAACATCCGTCGCGACTTCAACAACAAGCTCGAGCGCGATGAGGAGCTCACCGAGGACGACGTACGTCGCGAGCAGGCCAAGGTCCAGAAGCATACCGATGAGTATGTCGCCAAGGTCGAGGAGCTTCTGAAGGAAAAAGAAGCCGAGGTCATGGAGATCTAAGGTGCAATACGACGAGCATAAACTGGTCGAGTACTTTGCCGACGCCCCTGCGGGCGTCGGTTTTTCCGACCTTGACCTCAATAACATTCCGCACCATATCTCGTGCATCATGGACGGCAACGGTCGTTGGGCCACGTCGCGCGGTCTTGCACGCACCGAGGGCCACAAGGCGGGTATCGTCTCGCTGCGCGAGATCATTACCGCCTGCGTGCGCCTGGGCGTCGACGTGCTTTCGGCCTATGCATTTTCGACCGAAAACTGGAATCGACCGCAGCACGAAGTCAACGTTCTGATGCACCTGTTTGCCAAGACGTTTATCGACGAGCTGCCGCTTCTGAAGCGCGAAAATGTGCGCGTAGTCTTTTTGGGTGACATTTCCGCGCTGCCCAAGAAGACTCGCGACGTTTTTGAGCGCGGTCTTGCCGAGTGCGCCGATCACACCGGTATGACGCTGGCGCTTGCCGTCAACTACGGCGCGCGTGCCGAGATTACCCGCGCTGTCCGTCAGATCGCATCCGACGCTGCCGCCGGTAAGATCGATCCTGCCGCAATTGATGACGACATGGTGGCTTCCCACCTCTATACCGCCGGTCTTCCCGATCCCGAACTTGTGATTCGCACCTCTGGTGAGCTGCGCCTTTCGAACTATCTGCTGTGGCAGGTGGCTTATTCCGAATTCTACATCACCGATACCTATTGGCCCGACTTTGATCGTTGGGGCCTTGTCGACGCCATTTTGGCCTATCAGGGCCGTGACCGTAGGTTTGGTGGACTGAGCAAGACCGAGGAGGCTTAATCGTGTCCGATCGTCCCAAGGCATCTGCTCCCAAGACGCCAGTTTCCGCGGCGCCTGCGCGCAAGGCTGCCACTGCGGGAGCGCCTGCAGCGAAGAGCGGCACCGGTTCCTGGCGGTCTTTATTACCCGTGCCGCCGCCGGTATCGTCTACGCCGTTGTCTTTATCCTGTGCCTGGTTTTGGGTATCGTGCCCACGGCCATCTTTGTTTCTGTCATGAGCGGTCTGTGCTGCTATGAGTTTTTCCGTATGACAAGGCTCGATGGCAAGATGGCTAACGAACGCATGGGTATCGCTGCCGCCGTACTCTTTCCGCTGTCGGCGTTGGGCGATTCGATGTTGCTGAATGCCCTGCTTTTTGCCTTGATGCTCGCTGTGGGCATTTGGTATGTCTGGTCGCCGCGTACCCGCATCTCTGATGTGGCCGTGACGCTCATGGGTCCCATCTACACTGGCTTTATGCTGTCGGCTATCGTGCTGCTGCGCGATGCCGTGCCCGGTTTTGCCGGCGCCCTGCTTTCAGTGGGCGTTTGCGCGTCCCTTTGGGTCTCCGATTCGTTTGCCTACATCGTGGGCAGCCGTATCGGCAAGCACAAGATGGTTCCCAAGATCTCACCCAAAAAGAGCTGGGAGGGGTTTGCCGGCGGCATCTTGGGCTCGGTTTTGATTTGGCTCATCCTGTGGGCGACGCACTTCTACAAGCTCAGCCTGCCCTATGCGCTGCTGTGCGGCGTGGTCGTGTCCATTCTGGGCGTTATCGGCGACCTTATCGAGTCGCGCATCAAGCGCGGTGTGGGCGTCAAGGATTCCGGCAACCTTATCCCGGGCCACGGCGGAATGCTCGATCGTAGCGATTCGCTTATCTTCGGTTGCATCACCGCACAGCTGTTGCTGATGATCGGAGGCGTGCTGTAATGTCCTTCCAGACGACGTATGGCCCCGATGGACGCCTTCGCGTTGCCATCCTGGGTTGTACGGGCTCTATCGGCACCCAGGCGCTCGATGTGTGCCGCCAGCATGCCGATCGCCTGCAGGTGACGGCGCTGTCCGTTAATTCCAGCACCTCGGAGCTCGTTGCCGCTGCCCGCGAGTTCTCGGTTCCGGCGGTTGCCGTTGCCGATGTCGCTCATGGCGATGACGCCGTGCTGCAGGAGTTGCCCGAGGGCACACAGCTCGGCGTTGGCGCGCAGGCGGTTTGCGAGCTCGCGCGTCGCGACGATGTCGACTGCGTGCTCGTCGCTATTGTGGGCGCCGCCGGTCTCGAGGCGAGCCATGCGGCCTTGACCTCGAATAAGCGCCTTGCCCTTGCCAACAAGGAGTCCCTCGTCGTCGGTGGCGACTTGCTTATGCCGTTGGCGCAACCGGGCCAGCTTATTCCGGTCGACTCTGAGCATTCCGCCATCTACCAGTGCTATCTGGGGGAGAACCCGCGCGAGGCCCACTGCATTTGGCTCACCTGCTCGGGCGGTCCGTTCTTTGGCCGCACGCGCGACGAGCTCGATCGCGTGACGCGTGCCGATGCCCTCGCGCATCCCACGTGGGCCATGGGTGCCAAGATCACCATTGACTCCGCCACCCTCATGAACAAGGGCCTGGAGCGCATTGAGGCCATGCATCTGTTTAACTGCGACCTCGATTTCATTAACGTGGTCGTGCAGCGTCAGTCCAAGATTCACTCTATGGTCGAGTTCGCCGACGGCTCCGTGATGGCGCATCTCGGTGCATCCGACATGCGTATTCCCATCCAGTTCGCGTTCTCGTATCCCGAGCGTTGGGATACTCCGGCGCCTCGTATCGATTTCCGCGAGCTGGGGCAGCTCACGTTTGATGCTGCCGACATGGATACCTTCCGCTGTCTGGCACTGGCCGAGCGTGCCGGCAAGACGGGTGGCACCATGCCGTGCGTGCTCAATGCCGCCAACGAGGTCGCCGTCGATGCCTTCCTGCACGATGGCTGCAGCTTTACCGATATCGATCGCATTGTGGAATCCTGCATGGACGCCCACGATATGCAGGTGGTCGATTCGTTTGAGCAGCTTCGCGACATCGATGCGTGGGCGCGTGAAAAGGCTGCGCAGGTGCTCGCCGCAACCCGTTCCTAACCCATAAGGATTGCTTTTTCGTTTTATGGATACTGTTCTGAGCGTTCTCTCATCGGTCTTTTGGGGCCTGCTGATGCTTTCCGTCCTCGTGTTTTTGCACGAGGGCGGCCACTTTTTGGCGGCGCGCGCCTGCGGCGTCCGTGTGACCGAGTTCTTTTTGGGTCTGCCGTGCCGCTTTGACATCCATTACACGTCGCGTCGCATTGGAACCAAGTTTGGCGTGACCCCGCTGCTGCTGGGTGGCTACGCTGCCATCTGCGGTATGGATCCGACCGATGTTTCGTGCGCCGACCGCGTGCTCGCGGCTATCTATCGTCATGGTCGCGTGACCGTGGCCGACCTTGCTGTCGAGCTCGAGCTTTCCGAGGAGGATGTGCTCGAGGCATGCGCCCTTTTGCTGGGCTGGGGCTCCATCGCGCCCTGGTATGAGGAAGGGGAGAAGCCCTCGCCGAGCTACTATCCCACCAAATATCAGACGTTGCCGCGAGACAAGGCAGGCTATACCACCTTTGATGGTCGCCGTTTCGATCGCGAACATGCGACTGCCGAGGGCGATGTGTGGGAGCTGCCGTGCGGCGAGGCCGAGTTCCTTGCGCAAGAGCGCTCGCACACCTATCTTGGCCAAGGCTTTCTCAAGCGCGCCTTTATGCTGCTCGCGGGCATTATCGTCAATATCTTGACGGGTTTTTTGCTCCTTATGAGCATCTATTCCATTGCGGGTGTCACCGTGCCGATGGATACCAACGTGATCGGTCAGGTTGACGAGGGGTCTATTGCCGCCAAGGCGGGTATCGAGGGCGGTGACGCGATCCTTTCGGTTGACGGTGTCTCATGTTCCACTTGGATGGATGTCTACGATGCCATCGGCAAGGCTGCCGGTAAGGACGATATCGCCATCGAGTACGAGCGTGACGGCAAGCAGCATTCGACCACGGTTGCGCTCAAAGAGGACGAGCGCCTAGGTGTGTATGCCTCTACGCAGGTGGTCCGTTTAGACCCCATCACGTCGGCTCGCCTGTCGTTCTCCTATGTCGTGCAGACAGCGGATGGCGTGATGCGCCTGCTCCAGC
>URVD01000155.1 GCA_900551195.1 uncultured Collinsella sp. | reverse complement strand
TTGGTGAGGGTATTACTACCGAAAAAACACAAGAGTACACTTGGAATAACCTTACAATTATCGACACTCCGGGTATTCACTCTTCCCTTCGGCCAGATCATGACGAAATTACATATTCTGCGATTGCAAACGCAGATATGCTCATTTATGTGGTTACGAATGAGTTGTTTGACTCGGTACTCGCAAGTCATTTTCGCAAACTTGCCATTGATCGTGGTAAATCTGGTGAATGCTCTTGGTTGTAAATAAAATATGCAGAGGCGGCACCGATCCATCATATTGTGAAACACTCCGCGAGGGATTGCGCCCCGTTCTGGATCCAATCACTCCGGAGGATCTGAATGTAAGCTTTGTTGATGCAAAGTCATGGCATGATGCGCAATCTGACGATGATCCCGAAATCCGTAGTGCACTGCTGGCAAGATGCGGTCTCGAAGACTTGATTGCTAACATCAATAAGTTTGTAAATGAACATAGTTTGCAGGCAAGACTCACCACTCCACTTTATGTAACAGAGGAAGTGCTCAGCAAAGCAGTTGAAAAACTTCAACCGTCTACCGGTGATGCCGACATTGATGCTTTAGCCGAACATCTCCGCCAACACCAAAAGAAGCTGGAGATCCGTCAGATGCCGCGACATGATGAATGCCGTCAGCAGAGGAGACGTAACCAAAAACCCATGCTCCGTTTCTAGCACGGATTCCCTGGGGAGCTCACCAAGAAACAGCCGCTGCTTAATGCTGGCAGGGCAAGTCCGTTTGTTTCTCGTCCGAACCAATGTATACAACGGAAAACCGAGCGCAACCGCAGCTGTCGGGTTGCGGGCGAGATCATATCGCTGCCGGTCTTCTTCCGGTCGTGGAAGCGGCGGACACAAAGCAAGGACTTGAGGGGGCAAGCGCCAGTACCTAAAAGCCGATATGTCACAAAGTAGATCCTTCATAGGCACAGGAAAACACGGATTTCAACCCAGTCGGTCTCCCATTGGCGCAAACGCAACAAAAATGGCACCGAACGGACTGCTAAGTTTTCAACAGCCCTCCCCAACTGGCCAAAAGCTTGCCAAGAGCTGGACGAAGCCCTGTTGAAAACTCATTTTTTCTCATGCGGAAGCTTTGCACGGCAAGTGAGTAGACTTTTTGGAACATCCCGATCAGACCGGTTATCCTGCTTCTCAAAACCACAGGTAGATAGCTTGTGGCAAAACGGCCTGGTCGCCAAAGTACCAAAAGTCTACTCACTTAGATTGCAGAGCTCCCCCATTAGCTGCAATTCCAAGGTATTAAGCACTTTCGGACTCAGGTCGTCATACTGGACAAGAATTTGAGTTGAGTTTTCAGGAACAAATGCGCCATCGGCGCACCAATAACAGTCACTGATATCGATGAACGGAATGCCCGAGCGCGTGAGAGCCCGCGCAAAAGAGCTTCCGCCCGTTCCGCGCTCCGCAAATACAGTGCAGTAAAGACCCGCGTCTGCATGCTCAATCGAGACCTCCCCTGCCGGAAACGCTTTCCGCACAAGCGACGCCAGGCCATCACGCGCCTCGCGAGCACGAACGCGTACGCGGTTCGCATGTCGCTCGTAATCACCCGATTCCAGCAAACGAGCCAAAGCGACCTGGTCAACAGAACTCACCGACGAGGCGTAAAAACCAAGGTTGCGCCTAAACCGCTCAATTAGCTCATCAGGCAACACCATGTACGCTAGACGCAACGCCGATGAAAGGCTCTTCGAAAACGTGTTGGTGTAGATGACCGATTGAGCGGCATCGATCGACGCGAGCGCGGGAATCGGCTTACCGGCAAGGCGAAACTCGCAATCAAAGTCATCCTCAATGAGATACCGACCTGGTCGCTCGGCGGCCCAGCTCAGCAGCGCATATCGGCGCGCAATGCTCGTCACAAGGCCGGTCGGATACTGATGGGACGGCATCAGGTGAAGGACATCGGTCCCGCTTTTCTGCAGAGTGTTCAAGTCCACGCCCTCATCATCCAACGGGATATGTCGAACTTTGCAGCCCATAGCCTGGTAGATGCGCGTCAGACGCAAATAGCCCGGGTCCTCAACGGCATACACCTTGTCAGCGCCAAGCAACTGAACCAACATGGTATCGAGCAGCTGGGCGCCCGCGCCGATAACAATGTTATTAGGATCGATATTCATGCCCCTTGTCCCGCGCAGATGGTGAGCAATTGCGCGTCGTAGCCGAGCGGTGCCCTGTGCCGGTGCGGGCGAAAAGATCTCGCGTTCGTCTTCGGATGCCAGCGTCGCCCGTAGCGCGCTTTGCCAAAGTCGCGCCGCCTCCAAAGCGGAAGGAGAAAGTGCGTCGAATCGCTCGACCTGTCTGTTGACATCATGCGCGCTGGGGCCCACAGAGACGGCATCTCGGTCGATACTCCCCGTAGCCAAAGGCAAAACTGGTGCATCCGGAAGCTCGCAAGCGTAGTAGCCACGACGCGGCATTGAGCAAATATAGCCCTCGGCAAGTAGCTGGCTATATGCATTCTCGATGGTAATGACACTGATTCCCAGATGACTCGCAAAGGCGCGCTTGGACGGCAGATGCTCCCCCGCCGCAATACGTCCAGCTACGATATCATCTCGAATTTGCTGGTAAATATACTCATAGAGCGATGCTTCGCCGCGTTTTTCCAAATTGTAGTCAAGCATGAGCATATCACCTGACCTTATTAAGCCATTCAATCTGGTATTAGTCTGACCTTGTTATTATCTCGAAAACTGAGTATTTCGCCATACCCAGCTCCCCGATAGGATGTTCCGTCAAGCAATGCACATGCCAACCAAGGGAGCAACCATGGCAGAACAGACCAGCAAGGCCGATCGCGTCAAACTCAATCGAGAGCTCGCGCAGATGCTCAAGGGCGGCGTCATCATGGACGTCACCACGCCCGAGCAGGCACGCATCGCCGAGGAGGCAGGCGCCTGCGCCGTCATGGCACTCGAGCGTATCCCGGCCGACATCCGTGCCGCAGGCGGCGTCTCGCGCATGAGCGACCCCAAGATGATCAAGGGCATCCAGGAGGCCGTCTCCATCCCCGTTATGGCCAAGTGCCGCATCGGCCACATTGTCGAGGCGCAGGTCCTTCAGGCCATCGAGATCGATTACATCGACGAGTCCGAGGTTCTCTCCCCTGCTGATGACGTCTATCACATCGACAAGACCCAGTTTGACGTGCCGTTTGTCTGCGGCGCCCGCAATCTGGGCGAGGCGCTACGCCGTGTTGCCGAGGGCGCCACAATGATTCGCACCAAGGGCGAGCCGGGCACGGGCGACGTCGTTCAGGCTGTGCGTCACATGCGCAAGATCCAAAAGCAGATCCGCGACGTTGTCGCTCTGCGCAATGATGAGCTCTTTGAGGCAGCCAAGCAACTGCAGGTTCCGGTCGAGCTGGTACGCGAGGTTCATGCCACGGGCAAGCTTCCCGTGGTGAACTTTGCCGCCGGCGGCGTAGCGACCCCCGCCGACGCCGCGCTGATGATGCAGCTGGGCGCCGAAGGCGTCTTTGTCGGCTCGGGCATCTTTAAGAGCGGCGACCCTGCCAAGCGCGCCGCCGCCATCGTCAAGGCCGTGGCGAACTTCACCGATGCCAAGCTCATCGCCGAGCTTTCGGAGGACCTGGGCGAGGCCATGGTGGGCATCAACGCCGACGAGATTGAAATCATCATGGAGGAGCGCGGGCGCTAGTCCAGCAGAAAGGATCGCACATGAGCGATTATGCAGACCAAACGGTCGCCGTGCTGGCGGTCCAAGGCGCTTTTGCCGAGCACGAGGCAAGACTATCCGAGCTGGGCGCACACTATATTGAGCTGAGGCAGGCGGCCGATTTGCGGCAGGACTTTGACCGTCTGGTACTTCCCGGCGGCGAGTCTACCGTTCAAGGGAAGCTGCTAGATGAGTTGGGCATGCTCGAGGAGCTTCGCACCCGCATTGTTGAAGGCATGCCCGTCCTGGGCACCTGCGCCGGCCTGATTCTGCTGGCTCACGACCTTGCCGCCCATGACGATAAGGGCACGCCGCGCCTGGCAACCATGGATGTACTCGTTGAGCGTAATGCCTATGGCAGACAGCTCGGCAGCTTTCACACCAAGGGGCAGGTAGACGGCATCGACGGTGAAGTGCCATTAACATTTATCCGTGCGCCCCGCATCGTCGAGGTGCACGGCGACGCAAAGGCCTTAGCGAAAGTCGACGGCCGTATCGTCGCCGCGCGCCAGGGCAACCAGCTCGGCGTAACCTTCCACCCCGAACTCGACGAAGACACCCGCCTCCACGAACTGTTCCTACAAATGTAGGCAGAACAGAAACGAGAGTGGATAATCTCCCACTTTGAGCCTGAATGCGAGCCCAAACTGGGAGATTATCCACTCTCATGCTATGTAGTCGTTTAAGAACGTCCCCAATGACTACCTTGGATCATGGCAACGCCGATGTTTTGGCAACGCCAGCGAGCGCCGCCCAGGGCGAACAAGTTGGCATGAAAAAGGCAAGGCATA
>URVD01000154.1 GCA_900551195.1 uncultured Collinsella sp. | reverse complement strand
CCGCTGGTGCCTGCGCCCATGTAAAAGACGCGCCCGCCGCGCTCGAGTGCCTCAGCAGCCCAGTCGATTGCTGTGGCAACCTGGGGCAACACCTTCGTGACCGACTGGACGGCACGAAGATCCTCATCATTCATCGTCGTGACGATTTGCAGCGATGTCATCGTATCGAGGTCCATTGAACTTTGATTACGCTGTTCGGTCGTGAATTTTGTTAAATCGAGCATTTCATTCACCTCATCTTTTCTGTTTCTCGATGTAGTTTTGCTTAATGACATGCGTCGCCCGTTCGTAGTCGCTGGCAACGTAAGCAGCGTACAGGGCATCGACAACCATAAGCTGGGCCATACGCGAAGCCATGGCACCGCTGCGGACCAAGGGTTCACTCGCAGCGACGCCGAGCACGGCATCGGCCACGGTGGCAAGCTTGGATGATCCATCTACTTTGGTAACGGCCACAACGGGACAGTTGTGACGTTGAGCCTCGGCGGTGCAGTCCAGCACCTCTTGCGTCAAGCCCGAGTAGCTAAAGGCGATTGCCATATCGCCCTCATGCATGTTCTTGGCACACAAGAGCTGATCATGCCAGTCGTCGTACAGATGGCACTCCTTGTCGACACGCATGAGCTTTTGCGCCAGATCGTGCGCGACCAAACGAGAGGCACCGATACCGAACAGATTGACCGCACGTGCCCGCTTAAGACGGGCCGCGCATCGCTCCAAGACGGTGTAATCGAGCGTTCGCGCCGTCGCCTCGATCGTGCGCACGTTGCTTTTCATCACCTTCCCCACGATACGTTCGACGCTGTCATCCATGGAGATGTCCTCGAGGGCAACGTCTTTCTTGTCACCCAAGAGCGCCAGCTCGGCAATCAGTTCGCGCTGGAACTCCTTGTAGCCCGCAAAACCCAAACGCTTGCAAAAGCGCAAAATGCTCGAGGGCGAGGAGAACGTGACATCGGCAAGACCGCGGACGGACAGCCCGACCACCTCGTGCGGATGAGCGCTTACATATGCGATGACATTGCGTTCCGCCGGGCTCGCGCTGAGCTCACGCTCGCGAAGCCGCAAAAGCAATCCGTTTGCCATCTCAAACACCTCCGTTGAGAAGAATTAAAGACCAACGAATGATTCGTACCGGATACAAACAGCTTTTGCGGTACATTGTGCCGCATCGTGGCGCACAAAGGGAGAGCGTTCTACCGCTCGCCCCTCAAATCCGACCGCTCGGAAATACGCGCGACACAAAATAATTCAACAAGGTCGCATGATCAGAAACGGGTTTGTTACCGGCTAGCGCCTCGCATGGGCGCCGATCGGCCGAGTCGCATAGCGCACCAACGCCGCTGCCAGCAATACCAACAGCATGGCGGTGACATAGCCCGCAGCATCGAATCCTAAATCGATAACGTCGAAATGCCTGCCGGGAACAAAGATCTTATGTACCTGATCGCCAACGGAGCAGACGGCGCAAAAGAGCAACACGGGCACGCAACGGGAGCATACGCTCCACGGACGCCTGGAAAAGCAAACCACGACCACCGAGGCGAACAATCCGACGAAGAAAAACTCTACGGTATGGGCAACGCGACGGACGTTCGTGCCCACCCACATGCGAATGGAAGCAAGTCGGCCAGACCGGACATTCGAAGCAGCCGAATCGGTGCCCCCGGTCATCCCATTCTCGGTCTGAGCTTCACCCGCGACATCGGCAGCCTGTACGCCCGTAGCTTGACCCTCCGCCACACGCGCGGTGGACTCGCTCAGCAACGACGTCTCCACCGCATTTTGCTCCGTCAGCACCCAGATGCCCGCCAGCGTTGCAGTAAACAGAACGATCGCGGTCCATCCGATTATTTGTTTTACGCGCGCCAAGGGCCTACCTCCTTTTTTGAATATCAGCGAGTGTAGCCCCAAATGACATCGTCACCGTATCAAAATTTGAATCGCAACAGGAAGCGCCAAAGCGACGCAAACCCCTACCCCGCCTCGCGCATCCAGCGATCGAACGTCCCCACGCACACGCCCAGGCACTTTGCTGCCTGGCTGCGGGTAATATCGCCTGCCTCATAGCTATCGCGTACCAGCTCAAACTGAGGAGGGCACGGCTTGCGAGGTCGACCAAAACGGACCCCTCGCGCCCGCGCCGCTGCAATCCCCTCCGCCTGGCGCCGATGAATATTCTCGCGCTCCACCTGCGCCACGTAGCTCAGCAGTTGTAGCACAATATCGGCAATCAGGGTATTGGTCACATCCGGCGCGCCGCTGGCCCTGGCGCGCGTGTCAAGCAATGGCATGTCCAACACCACAATGGCAACCCCGAGCTCCTTGGTAATGCGTCGCCATTCCTCAAGAATCTCGGAGTAATTACGGCCAAGCCGGTCGATAGAAAGCACCACCAGCACGTCCCCGTCTCCCAGGATGTGCAGCAGCTCGCGATACCGCGGGCGATCGAAGTCCTTGCCGCTCGCATGGTCGGCATAAATATTCGCCGAGCCCACGCCATAGGCGCCCAGCGCATCCAGCTGCCGATTTAGATTCTGATCGCGCGAACTCACCCGCGCATAACCATACACCGTCGCCATCTCATCCCCGCTTTCTTGTAAACCTGCCAAAAAGGGACAGGTTTATTTTGGTAGGTTTTTCCTGCTTGAATTTGAAACATTTCGTCCGGTCAAAGCGTATCCATGGTGAGGGCCTCATCGAGAACCATTAACGTCACCGGGAGGTGATTATGGAAGAACAAGCTTTTAGACAGGCGGTCGAAGATCACCGGGATGTCGTGTTTCGAATCGCATTGACGTACCTGCGCGATCGTGCCGATGCCGACGATATTGCCCAAGACGTCTTTCTTAAGTTGCTTAAAAGCGATGGTAACTTTGAAAGTTGGGAACATCTTCGTCGATGGCTCATCCGGGTCACGATCAATGAATGCAAATCGCTCTTTCGAAAGCCATGGAGGCGTGTAGACGATATTGAGAACCTGGCCGGGTCGCTTTCGACAGCGCAGGATGAGACCAAGGCCGTCCTGTCAGACGTTATGCGACTTCCGGAGCGATTCCGTATTCCTATCGTGCTCTATTACTATCTGGGCTTCTCGACTTCAGAAATTGCCGAGTTACTGCATGTGCCAGCCGCGACCGTTCGAACGCGTTTAGCTCGCGGCAGATCGAAGCTCAAGTTCATCCTAGAGGAGGGCGACCGTGAAATCCAACCAGATCAAGCAGGCCTTCGAGTCCGTCCAAGCCGATAGCGATCTTGCTGACCGTGTTCTTTATGCCGCTGCTGGCGAGCCGCTTCGCCGAAAGGGTCACGCGAAGCCTCTGTATGTTGCCGTAATCGGATGTCTTGCCGGAGTGCTGGCGACCGGAGGGGTCGCCTACGCTGTTGTCAATTCCAGTTATTTTGCCTCTGCCTGGGGAAACCATGGCAACGGAGAGTCCATTACCTGGACCAACGGCGGTTCATCGGGGACTAAATATACCTACACCAGAGAGTTTGGTGATGGCATCGCGCCCCAAAGCCTGGAAGGCGCAGTCCAGGAGGTTAATCTGTCCGTCGAGGGTAACGGCTATACGCTTGATATCCATGAGATGGCTATTGACCAAAACGGTTGCGGTGCCGTGACGTTTACGTTGTCCAATCCAAATGGTGTTAACTACTACAAGCCGGCAGCAGAGACTGGCGAACTTGTTCTCTATGGTGAAGAAGAACAAGGCATCGGCACGCCCAGCATGAACTTCGGCGACAAATGGGCTGACACACGCTGCACAATTGATAAGGACACCTCAAGCGACACGGTCATTAATGGCACGATGTACTTTGCCTCGTGGGATCGCGATCGAGATTTACGACAGGCGGTCTCTTGGAATATTTCCTGGACCGAGGGCGAAGGCGAGGATGCGAAGCTGTTCGAGGCATCGACGCCTGAGTTTAGCGTCGGAGCGTACGTCGATACAAAGGGGCTCCGCTCCGATGACTCGCCTCTTGAGATTAGCCCGTTTTCCATCCAGACGCACATCGATGATCTGGGCTATGAAGCAGTTGATCATAAACTGACCGTCACCTACAAGGATGGGTCAGAGCAGATTATCGAAGATGACGACGCAGGGGCGTACAATTTCTATGTTTCGATGGGACGCAATAGCGGAGAGAACATTTGGGTGCCAACGAAGTTGATTGATGTCGACCAAGTGGTTTCAGTAACGCTCGAAGGCACACGCTGCACTTCAACAGGGGGCGCCGAAACGTCGGAACCCTTTACCATCGTCTATTCGTAAGGCTTGAGGCCGCTTCCCACTAGGGGAAGCGGCCTATTTTGCGTTATATGGACGGTTATTTTGAGCGATATTCGTCTGAATTTCGGAAGTATGCGGCAAAATCTTGATGGGTCGACCACACCGTATATGCTCAAACGTTCTACCTGCGGGTTTGTTATCGCAAAATCCCTGTGTGCTCGGTAAGTTCAAAATTTGCCGCATACTTCCGAAAACGCCGCCGATTTCCCCATGGCAGATGAGAGCAGATCACCGCTGGAGCGCGACGTTTCCCCAGATAAAACCGACCAAAATAAACCTGTCCC
>URVD01000153.1 GCA_900551195.1 uncultured Collinsella sp. | reverse complement strand
GCACAGACCCACGGGGATACCGTCGCAGGCGAGCACAATCTCCTCGGGCACGTACACGCAAAACGAACCGACGATCTTGGTGGCCTCGCCGGCCTCCTTCTTGTCGAGCATCTCCTTAATACGGCCGCTGTGGATGTTGGTGGCCACAAAGTCCAGGTAGGACGTGGACTTGGCGCGATTGTTCTGCGTCAAGAACATATCGCCGTACATCTGGCCCACGGCGCCCAGCAGCATGTCGTGGTCGGCAAGATTCATGCCGAGGCTCTCCCACATCGGATGGAAATCGAATTCTTCAGCCATGGCGGTTCCCCTCTCGAACCAAAAACGGATAACAGCGGTATCGATGCACGACGGACGGCGATTGCCCGACCGTGCTCAAACCCGGAATTTTAGGGAACCTGCTTTGCGGTCGATTATTTAGTTGTGCGTCGTCTCTCCCGGAGCCGTGAACATACCTGCTCATATGCGGCTCCGAGCCATATACAGGGCGCGCGCCGCAATACGACGCGAATATGTCATCTGCGACATCGACGCACCCTCCTATTTCTTATCGAAGGCAATTATACCGGCGGTCGTCGTCCAGACGAACACCGCCGACACACGTACGACAGCATCGGAGCACAAGATGTCTAATGCCCGAACCTACCCTCTGATAATTATTTATCATATTGATAAGGTTTTGTCAGTCTAGATTCGGCAAACGGTCGCGCTTCTAGGCGACCGAGATCCCGCATGTGACAAGGGGACTGTCCTTTTGTCACATTATCGACAAACCAGATGAATTCTCTTGGCATCGAAGTGCATGCGCAGGGTCTCGTCGGCCTGCGGCAGCTCGTCGGAAGCCACGCTCACCTTGTTGACCTTCCACTGCAGACGCGTGGGCGCATCGACACGTGGCACGTCCAACAGCACCAGGCGCTCAAAGCGTGAATCGCTCACTCGGGCCACGTGCAAATCATAGCTGTTGCGACCCCGCTCCGCGCGATTGTCAACATGGAAGTAGCTTGCGCGAATGCCCAGGTACGCCACATTATCGGGAACCTCGCGGCCCACGTTGAAGGTCATGCCCCAGTCGAGAGCCTCAACTTCTTCGTCGCCGATCTTGCACGCCCGGCTTGTGTTCTTGCAGCCCGTCAAGCGCAGCGCGGCCAAGGTTTGCGGCCGGCGGACCACATCTTCGACGGAGCCGATCTCCTCCACATGCCCGTTATGCATCACGCAAATGCGCTGGCACAGGCGACACGCTTCGTCGATATCGTGGCTCACGTAGAGCACGGTGCGGTTGCACACGTCGAACAGGTCGAGCATGTTCTGCTCGAGCGCGCTCTTAAGGTAGGCATCGAGCGCGCTCATGGGCTCGTCGAACATAAAAATGCCCGGATGCGCCGCCACCATGCGCGCAAGCGCCACGCGCTGCTGCTGACCGCCCGAGAGGCGCGCGGGGTAGTGGTCAGCAAAATCGGCCAGACCGAAAATGCCCAGATAGCGCTCGGCGAGCTTTTTGCGTGCAGCGACGTCACCCGCATCCTGTACGCCGGCGCACACGTTATCGGCCACCGTCATATTGGGAAACAGCTGATAGTTTTGGAACAGCAGGGCGCATTTTCGCTCCTGGGGCGACAGGTTGATACCCGCCGCCGAGTCAAAAAAGGTCACGCCGTTGACGACGATCTTGCCCTCGTCGGGTGTCTCCACGCCGGCAATGCAGCGCAACGTGCAGCTCTTGCCGCAACCCGAGGCGCCCAGCAGCGCCACGCGCTCCTCTCCAGCCTCAAGCTGCATATCGAGCGTAAACCCGGGATAGCGCTTTTTGATATCCAGAACGATCGACATGGCCTATCGACCTCCCTGCAGAGTGGCATCATCGCGCATGAGCTCGGCCAGCGCCTCGCGATCGATACGCAGGGCATCGCCGTCCACCGGGTCGAGCGAATCGTCCGTATCGGCGAGTTCTTTGGCCCGCTTGCGCTCCGCACGGGAAAGGCCCCGCTCGCGATACTTTTGCGAATGCGCGGTGTACATGTTGATAAACAGGATGACCAGGAAACTAAACGCAATCACGACGACAACCCAAAAGAGGGCAACTGGGATGTTGCCACCCATCCACTCAAAGTAGATAGCGATGGGGATGGTCTGCGTAATACCGGCATAGTTACCCGCAAAGAAGAGGGTGCAACCGAACTCACCCATCGCACGGGCAAAGGCGAGCACCGTACCGGCGGCGATCGAGGGCCAGCCGAGTGGCATCATAAGCTTGGCAAAGATACGGCGCTCGGACCACCCCAGGGTTCTCGCGGCGTCGAGCATCTGCGTGTCCAGGCTCTCAAAGGCGCCGAGCGCCGTGCGGTAGACCAGGGGAAACGACACCACCACGGCAGATATCACCGCCGCTGGCCAGGTAAAGACGATCGAGATGCCGTGCGCGATAAGCCACTGGCCAACCCCGGTCGAGCGGCCAAACAGCATGAGGAGCAGAAAGCCGCACACCGTGGGCGGCAGCACCATAGGAATCGTAAAGACCGAATCGAGCAGGCCCTTGATGCGACTCGAGGTACCCATAGTCTTCCACGCGGCAAACAGGCCCAGTGCAAAGGCAATCACCAGGGCAAGGCCACTCGTTTTAATGGACACCCAAAACGGGCGGTAGTCGATGCCGCCTAAAAAGGAGGCCAGAGAGGTCAAGGGCCCCTGCTCATCCCGCAATACGACAGACGATGCTTCTACCATTTGAGCGCTATCAAGCCAACGCGCGCCGCCCTTGGCATCACCCGAGGCTGATGCGATGACCACATAGCGGCCCCCATTCGCACCGCGCTCATCAAAGGCATAGGTATACCCACCGACATTAAACGCCGCTTCCGTCGTGGCATACCAAGGAAGATCCATTTCTTCCAGCCGTGCGCCTCCCATGCAGTTTGCGCTGTCGAGCTCACAGACAAGGGCCTTGAGACCCGATACGCACTCGTTGTCCTGCGGATCCAATCCATACTTCTCGACCGCCTTTGGCGATACCCACACCACAACGCGATCGGCAGCAGGCGCCACTACAAGGTCCACGTCCTCGTCAACGGGAAACCGGTAGCCCTCAGGCTGGCCCTCCATGGCACGAGCGGTCCCCTTGGCCAACCGCTCAAAACCCTCGATCCCATAGGAAAGCCCATGAGCGGTCGCAGCAACCTGAGCCCCGTCCTCAGCTTCCCCAGCAAACGCAAATCCTGGCACCCAGCAAAGCGCGAAGGTCAAAGCACAGGCGACAAGCATGCGGAATCTATTAAGCACGAAAAGCTCCAAGAGAATACAAGGACGGAGTTAAACACAAAACGATGGAATTATCGCGCCAGGCCGCACTACGCGGAAAGCTCAAATCCGTACTTAGCCCAAATCTTCTGCGCCTTCTTGTTGGTCAGACAGAAGTCGATGAACGCCTTGGCCTCGTCGGCGTGCTCGGAGCTCTCGGCAACGGCACCCGGATACACGATGGGCTTGTGCGAATCCTCGGGGCACACGAAGGCCTCCTCGATGCCGTCGTAGCGGAAGATGTCGGAGCTGTAGACAAAGCCGGCCACGCAGTCGCCCGTAGAGACGTAAGCTGCGGCGGTGCCGACCTTGTCGGCCAAAGCCACCTTGTCGGCGAGCTCGGGTGCATACTCACCGTCGTCGCCCTCGGTACCGGTGTAGAGCCCAACAGAAGCCAGCGCCTGGTTGGCATACTTGCCGGCGGGAACGGTCTTGGCGTCGCCGATGGCGATTTTGCCGTCCAGGCTCGCGACGTCGGCGATAGCCTCGACCTTGGTGTCGGAGCCCTCGGCACGAATAATCACGAGGTCGTTGACGAACATATCCTCACGCGTGTCGGCATCGACGAGCTCGGCGGCCTCGGCGTCGTCCATGGTGCCCTTGGAGGCCGTGATGAGCACGTCGACCGTGGCGCCAGCACGCATCTGCTCAACGAGGTCGCCAGACGCCTTAAACTGCGTGTCGGCAAAGGTGGTACCGGTCTGATCGGTGTAGAGCTTCTGAACCTCGGGCAGAGCTTTCTCGAGCGAGTTGGCGGCAAATACCTGCAGCTCGACAGCCTTCTTGAAAGAAGTCTTGGCAGAACCCGCATCGGAGCCGGCCGGCTCAGACGTCTTGTTGCCCGAGCAGCCAGCAAGGCCAAGGCCGGCAGCGGCGACAGCAGAAAGCGAGACGAATCCGCGGCGAGAAACCATATCGAACATGTTCAACCCTTTCGAGCGCTACGCCCGGGCACCCCGCCGCGGGCTTTATCCTGTAATTGAATTATACTTTAGCGCGAATAATGCTTGTGATAAGAAATTATCGTTTGATAATTTCTTATACCGATAGCCGCAAGACGCTCGCGTTGTCGCCGCTTAAAAAAGCGGAGCGACCCATAAGGTCACTCCGCTACAGGCAAGCAGTTTAGCGAGCGTGTCCACCGCCCGCCGCCATGTGGGCCGCGTGCTCCAGCTGGTCGCTCACGGCCTCCCAGCTTTCGCGAGCCGCCTTCGTGGATCCCGGAAAGTTGATGACAAGCGCAGCCCCACGCTGCATGCACACGGCGCGCGAAAGCATGGCACGGCGCGTCTTGG
>URVD01000152.1 GCA_900551195.1 uncultured Collinsella sp. | reverse complement strand
TAAACGACTAGTCAAACAAGAACCTCCCCAATGACTACCCACAAAGCGAGAGTGGATGTCGTCATTTTGCGGCACTTGGGGACGTTCCTTTTGTGCCGGCAGTTTGGAACACTCCTTGCGTTAAGAGGCTGGCGTGCGTCAACCTGTTCTCATTGCAGCAAAAAAACCGCCCCGTTCTCTGTAGAGGACGGGGCGATTCGTCTTTTGGGCTTATGCAGCCAGGCTTATGCGAAACGGGCGACGAGCTCCTGGAGCACGTCGGTCATCTTGACGAGCGAACTGACCGGGACGAATTCGTTGACGCCGTGATAGCAATAGCCGCCGGTGGAAAGGTTGGGGCAGGGCAGACCGCGGAACGACAGCTGCGCGCCGTCGGTGCCGCCGCGAATCGGCAGCACTTGGGGCTCAACGCCGCAGGCAAGGTAGGCTTCCTTGGCAACATCAATAAGCTCGGGATAGTCACGAACGATTTCGGCCATATTTCGATACTGCTGCTTAATCTCGACCGTTACGCGCTCCTCACCCAGACGCTGGTTGAGCATCGAGGCGGCGGCATCAATAAGGTCGAGTTTCTGCTGGAACTTGGCGGCGTCATGGTCGCGGACGATATAGCGCGCCGTGGCGTGATCGACGGTCGCAGATACACCCTCAAGGTGATAAAAGCCCTCGTAGCCTTCCGTATACTCCGGGCGCTGCACGTAGGGGAGCAACGCGTTGAAGTCGCAGAACAGATTGCCTGCGTTGACCATACGGCCCTTGGCGTCGCCCGGGTGGATGGACTGGCCCTCAAAGCGGATGGTCGCCTCGGCGGCGTTAAAGCACTCCCACTCAAGCTCGCCGATGGGGCCGCCGTCGACCGTGTAGGCGTACTTGCAGCCAAAGGTATCGATATCCAACAGCTCGGCTCCGTGACCGATCTCCTCGTCAGGGCAGAAGCAAATGCCGAGTGCGGGATGGGGCAGAGAAGGGTCCTGAGCGATACGCGCGACAAGTGACATGATCTCGGCGACGCCTGCCTTGTCGTCCGCGCCCAGCAGCGTGGTGCCATCGCTGCAGACCAGGTCCTCACCCGCGAGGTCATTCAGGGCGGGAAGCTTGGCGGTACTCATGGCAACGGGCTTACCGTCAACCGTGCCGCAGACCAGGTCGCCGCCTTCGTAGTGTACGATGTGCGGCTTCACGCCGGCGCCCGGTGCAACTTCGGTGGTGTCGAGATGGGCGATCAGGCCCAGGGCGGGCTTGTCCTCAGCGCCCGCACTTGCGGGGATATGCGCGCAGACATAGGCGTGCTCGGTCACGTGGGCATCTTCCGCACCAAGCTCGCGCAGCTCTTCAGCCAGCACGTTGGCAAGGTCAAACTGAACGGCGCTCGAGGGTACCTGGTCGCAGTTTGCATCCTCGGACTGCGTGTTGATCTGGACGTAGCGCAAAAAGCGCTCGAGGACATCGGGGTTTGTGGTGGTGTTTTCCATAAAGACCGCTCCAATCTTGGTCGTCGTGTGCAACAAGAACTCTAGCACGGTATGCCACGGCATACCGCGACGCTTGGATGGGGTAGAATCAGCCATTGAATGCAGAAGGGACGGAAGATCATGGATACGACAAATAGCTCGCGCGAACTACATCTGACGGTGGCGAACGAAGACTACTTGGAGTGCATGGTTCGCATTGAAAGCGAAGAGGGGGAAACCAACGGCGTGCGATCGGTCGACATCGCGCAGCGCCTTGGCGTCTCCAAGGCATCGGTCAATAAAGCGGTTTCGGCGCTCAAGGCATCCGAGCTTGTCGAGCAATCGCACTATGGCAAGGTAATCCTGACCGATCGCGGCCGCGAGGTTGGCACGGCTATCTGGTACCGTCATCGCCTCATCCGCACGTTTTTGGTTCAGGAGCTCGGTGTCGAATTTGAGCGAGCCGATTCCGAGGCCTGCATGATGGAGCATGCGCTATCCGAGGACACGATGAACCGCTGGCTCGCCTATCTCGAAAAGCAAGGAATCAGCGTCGAGGAATAGCGGGATATATATGGATACGAGTTATTACAATCGCTTTGGTGCCGAGGAACTTACGCGCCGCTTGTCGAGCGAGACCTTGTTGGCGCAGGGCCCCATGGGCAGTGTTCTGTTGAGTGAGTACGACGCCGCAGACATTCCACCGGCGTTTTGGAATCTGGCAGAGCCGCAGGCCGTTTCTCGTATCCATCGCTTGTATGTCGCCGCCGGTGCGCAGGTGCTCATTACCAACACCTTTCAGGCATCAAGCTATGCCCTCAAGCACGACCAGATTGCGCCGTCCGTGGCGGAGGTCAATCGCGGGGCCGTCGACGATGCTCGCCAGGCGCACCCTCAGCTGCTGCTGGGCTCGATGGGCCCGATCGGTATTGAGTGGTTTGCCGAGGACTCGGCCGAGTTTCGTGAGATCCGAGGCATTGCGCGCGAACAGGCGCACGCCTTGCTCAATGCTGGTGTTGACGGTCTGCTGATCGAGACGGTGACGTCTATCCGTAATCTGCAGCCCATGCTTGCCGGCGCCCGAGATGCCGCCGACGGCATGCCTGTTCTGGTGAGTTTTGTCGTTGACGATAAAGGCGACCTGCTGGGCGATGGCCTCAACATCGAGGCAGCCGTTTTGTACGCCGAAAAACACGGCGCAAACTCGGTTGGTGTTAATTGCTGTTCGCTTGCGGCCGCGAATGCGGCGGTGCCCAGGATGGTTGCATCGGCGACGACTCCCGTCACGGTGCGTCCCAACGTAGGCGATCCGGTCCAGACTCAGGATGGCCCCGTATGGCACGAGAACCCTGAAGCTTTCGCGCGCGCATGCATCGAATGGAGACATGCCGGTGCCGCAATGGTGGGCAGTTGCTGTGGAACCACGGCAATCACTACGGCAGCAATGGCCGAGGCGCTCGATATATAAAGGGCAAAACCGCTCCATACGGGGCGGTTTTTTATTGCCTGCATGTCCTTGGCAGCATTTGCCCAAATGGTGAATGCTGGTGCCGGCAGGTTGCCGAGTGCATGTTGCGGGTATACCCCATGCGTAACATGATCCAAACACTGTGAGGTGTCTGCGCGTGTGCGCGATAATTCATTTTGGAACTGACGGTTGGCGCGCTCGCGTCGATGAGGACTTCACTGCCGATAACGTTGCCCGTATCGCCGATGCCGTCGGCGAGTTGTGGCAAAAGACCAATCCGGGCAAAACGGTATATATAGGGTTCGACACCCGGCCCCTGGCGCGCGAGTTCGCTGAGCTTGCGGCGGGCGTGCTAGCAGCGCACGGGCTAGACGCCGTGCTCGCTTCGCGACCTGTTCCGACCCCTGCCCTTACGTGGGCGGCGGCTTATGACGGTGAGGCGTGCGGCGCGCTCATGGTGACGGGGTCCCATCATCCGCAGGGTTATCTGTGTCTCAAGATTCGCATGGGTGACGGCTCGACCGCCAACCAGGATGTCATCGAAGAGCTCGAAGAGACCATGGCTCCCGAGCCAATGGGGATCGAGGGGCAATATCGCACCGCGGATATCATTCCTGACTATATGCAAGCGGTGGCATCGTTTGTCGATGCCGAAGCCATCCGCGCCGCGCACTTGCGCGTGGTTGTCGACCCCATGGGCGGCGCAGCCCAGGGCTATCTAGCCGACTTGCTGCGCGAGCTTGGCGTTGAGGTGCACGAGATTCACGCCGGGCAGGCGTCTGATCAAGAAGATATCTGCCCCGACCCCGTTGAGCCTTGGGTGGACACTTGCGAGCGCACGGTTATCGAGGACGGAGCTTGCGCTGGCCTGGTGACCGACGGCGACGCCGACCGTATCGGCGCGGTTGACGAGCGCGGCAGATATATACATCCGCATCAGATCATGGCGCTCGTTTTGGGCGACTTGGTTCAATTTCGTAATTTGGAGGGACGCGTCGTCGTCAATCTCTCGTGCTCGACGCTAGTGCGTCGCATTGCCGAGGCGCTTGGCTGTCGTGTGACCGTTAAGCCGGTCGGTTTCAAATATATAGCTGCAGAGATGAAGAAGGGCGGCGTCCTCATGGGAGGCGAGGAGGCCGGCGGTATCGGCATCGCCGCGCATATGCCTGAGCGTGATGGAATCCTTGCTTGTCTGATTCTGTGTGAGCTTATGGCAAAGACGGACGCGCCTTTGGGCGTTCTGGTCGACCAACTCGAGGACAGTTTTGGTAAGACGAGTTACGGTCGACGCGATTTGCGCCTTGAGGCCGAAGATGCCGAAACGTTACGAACCCTGCTGCCGGGCGTAAACCCCAAGTCGATTTGTGGCAAGGTGCCGCAAAACGTTAGTCATATGGATGGCTTGCGTTTAGCATTCGAGGATGACACATGGCTGCTGGTCCGTCCTAGCGGGACCGAACCAGTGGTGCGCGTCTACGCCGAGGGGTTCTCGGTGGAAGAACGTGATGAGTTGCTCGATGCTGGCTGTGCTTTAGCTAGGGGAACGTATCCGCTTTAACCATGAGACTGCCTTATATAAAGAGATGCTCGGTGAGCGGTAGTTAACGGCTGGCAAACGTTAGTCGGATCCAAAATTGTGTAGGAAATGTGTATGCCCAGATTCCCGCCCCCGGCG
>URVD01000151.1 GCA_900551195.1 uncultured Collinsella sp. | reverse complement strand
CGTTTGTCCGCAGCTCCGCAGGAGCAGGACAAATGCCGGCCATGCGCGAGGACGATTTGGGAGGTAACCCTGCGCCCGGCCGGTGAGACCCAAACCCCGCCATGCTTCTTATGTGCAGCAAAGCTAATGCTGCTAAAATACAAAGCGCTCATGTAGTTTAAACGCACGACGATAAGGAGCACCAGTGGGTAACCACTTCCGTACCTCCGGTGCGGGCGATGATGCCCCCAAGACGCAGACAGGCGTCCAGGGCAGCCGTTTCGCCACTCCGGATTCAGAGGGCCAGCCTGTTGCTCAGGCCCCCGCTCAGCCGGCAGATCAGGCACAGCCGGCATCCGATCCCTTTGCCTACAATCCCACCAGCGATGTCGCGCTTTCCGGCACGGCGGGTTTTGAGCCCGTTCAGGCCGTGACCGCTCGCGTGGAGCAGCCTCAGGCTGGCGCCGCCACGCCGCAGCCTACCATGGCCGGCATTCCCGACCCCATGGCCCCTGCGACGCCGGTTCCTCAGCCTGCGCAGTCTGGCCTCTTTGCCGCTATTCCCGATCCCACGCAGCCTGCTGCCCCGGTGGTCGAGAGCGATCAGGCAGCCGAGGTCGCAAGCCTCGATAACGCGCTCAACAACCCCGATTTTACGTCGGTGTTTGCGCCCATCGATCCGCAGGCCAGCCGCAAGAAGATGGCCAAGCAGGCCGGTGTCGAGCCCGTCATCCTTATGGAGCATGTCACCAAGATCTATCCGGCACAGCCCAACAAGCCTGCACTCGACGACATCAACATCGAGATCTATCCGGGCGAGTTCGTCTTCCTGGTCGGTCATTCCGGCTCGGGTAAGACCACGCTGCTGTCGACGCTCAACCGCGACGTCAAGCCGACGAGCGGCCGCATTTTGGTTGCCGGTCAGGACCTCATGAAGATCAAGAACCGCAAGGTTCCGTTCCTGCGCCGCCAGATTGGCGCCGTGTTCCAGGACTTTAAGCTTCTGCCGCAAAAGACCGCCTACGAAAACGTGGCGTTTGCCCTGCAGTGCATCGGCAAGCCCAGGGGCGTCATTCGCAGCCAGGTGCCCGAGGTGCTGCGTCTGGTCGGTCTGGCCGATCAGATGGACTCGCTGCCCGACCAGCTTTCCGGTGGCGAGCAGCAGCGCGTTGCCGTCGCCCGCGCTATGGTCAACCGTCCGCCGCTGCTGATCTGCGACGAGCCCACGGGTAACCTCGACCCGGCGATCTCGCTGGGCATCATGAAGCTGCTCGAGCGCATTAACCGCACCGGCACCACCGTGATCGTCGCCACGCACGACCGCGAGATGGTCGATAGCATGCACCGTCGCGTGATCGCCCTCGAGGGCGGCCACGTTATCCGCGACCAGGAGAGGGGAGGCTACGGCAACTATGGCACCAACTAACGTGGGCTACTCCTTCAAAGAGGCAATCAGCCACTTCTTCCGTAACTGGACTACCTCGCTCGGCGCCGTCATCACGATCTTCCTTTCGCTGTTTATCATCGGCCTGTTCATCATGGGCTCCGCGATGCTGAACTCCGTGATCGGCACCGTCGAGGATCAGGTTGTCATCAACGCGTTCATTAGCGATGACGCCGATCAGGCCGATGTTCAGGCTTTTGAGGCCGAGCTTAAGACGTGGAATAACGTCAAGTCCGTGACCTATAAGGACAAGGACGACGCGCTGGCCGAGTATACGAGCAAGATGTCGGGCAACGCCGACGCCACCATGAGCGCGCTCGATGGCCAGAACCCGCTGCCGGCTTCGTTTGCAATTGAGATGGACGATCCGTCCAAGGTCGAGAGCACGGCAGAGAAGCTCAAGAAGAACACCGACTTCCAGAAGATCGCGGATGACGGCGACGTCAACGCGAGCGTGCTGTACGGCCAGGAGGAAGTGAGCCGCCTGTTCCAGGTGACCAACTACATCCGCATCGCCGCCGTGGTGCTCGTTGGCCTTCTGACCTTTATCGCATTCATCTTCATCAACAACACGATTCGCCTGTCCATCACGGCGCGTCGTCGTGAGATTGCGATTATGCGTCTGGTCGGCGCCAGCAACGGCTTCATTCGCGGCCCGTTTATCACCGAGGGCGTACTGCAGGCCATTTTGGGCTCGCTGCTTTCCATCGGCGTTCTGGAGCTGCTGCGCAATCTGATGATTCCGCGTTTGCAGGAGAGCATCGGCTGGATGTCGTTTGCCCTGCCGATGCAGTACTACCTGGTGACCTATGCTGCGCTGATTCTGGTCGGTGTGATTATCGGTCTCTTTGGTTCTGCCATAGCCATGCGCCGCTACCTGCGCGTGTAGGCATGCCTGGAATTCATCCCTTCCAACGGGTCGTCTCTTATGGGGCGGCCCGTTTTTTGATCCCAAGGGAACGGCAGGAAAGCGAATCATTTGGGTAGACTCTTTGGAGTTCGTCATCGATAGCAAGGAGGCGCCATGGGGCGCAATAACAAGCATAAGCGCGGTGCCCGCAATAAGCGTGGGCCGGTGCGCAGCGAACGCCGTCCGAGCCTGACCGGGCGCGTGCAGCTCCATGAGCATGGCGCCTATGTCATAACCGAGAGCGGCGACTACAAGGTTATGGGCCGCGGTAAGCGCGAGATCATGGATGGCGATACCGTTGCCGTGAGCATTAAGAACAGCCCGCACGGTGAGCGGCGCGCCGTGATCGAGGGCGTGGTTGAGCGCGCAGCCATAAGCGTGGTGGGTACGTACCAGACCGCTGGTCCGCTCGGTGTGATCGAGCCGCTCGATTCGCGCCTGAAGGCCGACTTCTTCATTCTGCCCGAGGATACCTCGGCGGATCGTCTGGGCGTCCACCCGGGTGATGCCGTTGTCGCGCGCATTTTGACCTACCCGACGCGCCTGGAATCGGGCACCGTGACGATCGAACGCCGCATTGGCGGAGATGACGCGCCCGATTTGGGCGTTCAATACGTGATGGCGCGTTACGGCTATACCGATAGCTATCCCGAGGCCGCGCTGGACGAGGCCGAGGGGCTTTCGCTCGATGTGTCCGCGGCGCTTAAGGACCCGCTCCGCCGCGATCTGCGCGACCGCTTTGTCATCACGATCGACCCGGTCGACGCGCGCGACTTTGACGATGCCATTTCGCTTGAGCGCACGCCCGAGGGTGGCTACAAGCTGGGTGTGCATATCGCTGACGTTTCTCACTATGTGGCTTGGGACGGGCATATCGATCTTGAGGCTCGCCATCGTACGACATCGGTGTATCTGGCCGATCGCGTGCTTCCCATGCTGCCCGAACGCCTGTCCTGTGACCTGTGTTCGCTTCGCCCTGACGAGGACCGTCTTGCGTTTACCGTTGACATTGAACTCGATGCGCAGGGTCGCGTGCGGCATTACGATCCGTACCCCAGCGTGATTCGCTCGCGTGTGCGTATGGACTATGACGGCGCCGAGGCGCTGCTGGTGCGTGCCGGCGCGGTGGAGTATGGGGTGCTGGAGGGTGCGGCCGAGGATGTTGCGGCTGCTGAGGCCTCGCGCGAGGAGGCGCTTGAGCGCGGTCTTGCGTGCGAGGAAACTGCTCGCGGCTATAACGTCGACCTCGGCGATTTCCTTGTCGCCGCCAACGAACTCGCCGAACTTCGCCGTCGTATTCGTCGTGCCCGCGGCTCAGTCGATTTTGACACGGCCGAGATTCGCGCTCTATTGGATGAGGACGGAGTACCCGTGCAGATTGTGGCGCGCGAGCGTTCGTGTGCCACGTCGCTTATCGAGGAAGCCATGCTACTCGCCAACGAGTGCGTTGCAGAGTGGCTGGCAGACCGTGATATCGAGGCCTGCTATCGCGTGCATGAGGATCCGAGCCCCGATAGCCTGCACGGTGCCGCCGTTGCGCTGGCGCAGCTGGGCATCATCGACGATCGCCGTGCTGCCGGTATCGCCCTGGGGAGTCCCGATGAGCTACAGGCTGCAGTTGATGCTGCCGCCGGTACGGCCAACGCACCGCTCGTCAACACGCTGCTTCTGCGCAGCATGCAGCGCGCACTGTACAAGCCGCGCAACGAGGGCCACTTTGCGCTCGCCGCGCCGTGCTACTGTCACTTTACGAGTCCCATCCGTCGCTACCCCGATCTGGTGGTGCACCGCGTGCTCAAACTGCAGTTGGCCTATGAGCAGCTCGGCGGCAAGGACGCCTTGGTCCGTACGCCGCGGCTGATCGGCAAGGGGCGCGAGTCGCTGCCGCGCATTCTGCCGCAGATCTGCCGCGCATGCAGCGATGCCGAGCGCGCGGCAGATGCCGCTAGCCATGCGACGCAAAAGATCAAGATTGCCCAGTACTATGAGGATCGCCTGGGCGAGCGCTATGCCGGAACGGTCTCATGGGTCAGCAGCATGGGCCTCTTTGTGCGCTTGGACCTGACGCAGGTCGAAGGCTTGGTTTCGATCAAGAGCCTGGGCAACGAGTGGTTCGAGTTCGACGAGGATGCGCTTACGCTGACGGGCGCCGACACGGGGACTCGCTATGAACTGGGCCAGCGCGTGATTATCGAGGTCTCGCGCGTCAATACCACGCGTGGGCACTTGGACTTTAAGCTTATCCATTAGCCAAATCCCGACTCATGGTGTGGGGGCGGAGGGCGGCCTTTCGGG
>URVD01000150.1 GCA_900551195.1 uncultured Collinsella sp. | reverse complement strand
GCCGCTCAAACCGTCGCTCGCGTGCATGAAGTACGCGTCGCTCCTCTTTCGCGGCGATCTGCGGCACCTGGGCGCCGCTCGCTGACGTTGAATTGACATCGCATCGACCTCTGTCGAAAGGTTTTATCTTGCATGAATTGGGAATCGTTTACCACATCATTCGCGATGTTAAGAATGTGGCGCGCGCCAATGGCGTGCGTCGCGTTTCGAGCGTGACGTTGCTGCTGGGCGAGGTCTCGGGCGTCGTTCCCGACTTGTTGCTCGACGCTTGGCGCTGGGCGGCGGATAAAAAGCCTATCACGCAGGGCGCGGAGCTTATCGTGGAGCCCGTCGAGGCCGTGACGCATTGCGAGGCGTGCGGCTGCGACTACGCGACGGTCGAGCATGGCAAGACCTGCCCCCATTGCGGCAGCGGCGAGACATACCTGTTGCAGGGCCAGGAGGTCATGATCAAGCAGATCGAGACCCCCGACGAGGACCCGGCAGACACTGCTCCTGGCGACCTCTCCGACGCCCCCGATGCCGTCGACGCCGCCAACCCCCTCCATATCGCCTAACTTAGACATTGGGGACGTTCTTAAACGACTAGTCGTAAAAGAACGTCCCCAATGACTAGTCATTTAGAAACGTCCCCAACGACTACTTTCCTAGAGCATATTCCTTACCATTAGTCAAGCACCATCTGTTTAAACGAAATAGCCTCAACACGAGCACATTTGTGTCTGTTTAAAACCGGCAATAATGAACAGCGTGCTCAATTCGGTCATGTAAATAGATCAGCTATCAATCCTCAGCAGCAAATCAGCCAAAATACTGGAATGTAATCAGCTTGTAACAAAACAAGACGTTTAAACAAATAATGCTACCTTTTGCAGTTTTTCAAACAATTCTGCTGTATTTGCAGCTATACTCCATAACTGTCGTGTAGGAATTACGTAGACAAAAAGGAGGTTATGTGATGGTAAGTATTGTTCTTGCTAGCCATGGTGACTTGGCGGCTGGAATCAAGCAGACGGGCTCGATGGTCTTTGGCGATCAGCCGTCTGTTGCCGTGGTCTCGCTCGAGCCGAGCATGGGCCCCGACGACTTCCGTGCCAAGGTCGAGGAGGCAATCGCTTCCTTCGAGGACCAGGAGCAGGTGCTCTTCCTCGTTGATCTGTGGGGCGGCACGCCGTTCAACCAGATCAGCGGGCTCATCGAGGGCCATGATTCCTGGGCTATCGTCACCGGTGTCAACCTGCCTATGCTCATCGAGGCATATTCGCAGCGCTTTGACGCAAAGAACACTGCACATGCGATCGCAAAACATCTCGTGACTGAGGCTAAGGCTGGCGTGCGCGTCAAGCCCGAGTCTCTGGAGCCCGAGGAGAAGAAGCCGGCTACGGCCGCCGCTGCTCCTGCAGGCGCCATCCCTCCGGGAACGGTCATCGGCGACGGGCACATCAAGATCGCCCACGTCCGTATCGACACCCGTCTGCTGCATGGTCAGGTGGCCACCACGTGGACCAAGCAGATCAACCCCAACCGCATCATCGTGGTTTCCGACGGCGTTGCTCACGACGAGCTTCGCAAGACGATGATCGAGCAGGCTGCCCCTCCGGGAGTCCATGCCAACGTCGTGCCCATCAAGAAGATGGCCGAGGTCGTCAAGGACACGCGCTTTGGCGACACCAAGGCGATGCTGCTCTTCGAGAACCCGCAGGATCTGCTCAAGGCCATCGAGGCCGGCGTCGACATCAAGGAAGCCAACATCGGTTCCATGGCCCACTCCAAGGGCAAGGTCGTCGTCACCAACGCCGTCGCTATGGGCGATGACGACGTTAAGACCCTCGAGGCCCTCAAGGCCAAGGGCGTCAAGTTCGAGGTCCGCAAGGTTCCTTCGGATGCTTCCGAGGATCTCGACGCCATGTTGAAGAAAGCTAAGGCCGAACTGGCCGCTCAAGCATAGTAAAGGAGGGTCCGATACATGTCTGCAATCACTATTCTGCTTGTTGCGATTGTCGCGTTGCTTGCCGGTATGGAAGGCATTCTGGATGAGTTCCAGTTCCATCAGCCGCTCGTGGCATGCACGCTTATCGGTCTCGTAACCGGTCACCTTCAGGAGGGCATCCTCCTGGGCGGTTCGCTCCAGATGATGGCCCTTGGCTGGGCTAACGTCGGCGCCGCCGTCGCGCCTGACGCCGCTCTGGCCTCGGTCGCTTCTTCGATCATCATGGTGCTCGCCCTCAATGGTGGCGCCACCGATTCGGCCAAGGCCGTTACCGCCGCCATCGCCGTCGCCGTCCCGCTGTCGGTCGCTGGTCTGTTCCTGACCATGATCTGCCGTACCATTGCTACCGCTATCGCTCACGCCATGGACGGTTGCGCCGAGAAGGGCGACTTCTCCGGCATCGAGCGCTGGCAGTACGCTGCCATCCTCATGCAGGGCCTTCGTATCGCCATCCCGGCAGTACTTCTGTGCATCATCCCGGCCGAGGCCGTTACCAACGCGCTTAACGCTATGCCCGACTGGCTGTCCGGCGGCATGGCTGTCGGCGGCGGCATGGTCGCTTCCGTCGGTTACGCCATGGTCATCAACATGATGGCCACCAAGGAGACCTGGCCGTTCTTCATCCTCGGCTTTGTCCTTGCTGCCATCCCTCAGCTCACGCTGATCGCCCTTGGCCTCATCGGCATCTCCCTTGCCCTCATCTACCTTGGCCTTAAGGATCTGGCCAAGCAGGGTGGCGGCATGGGCGGTGGCTCCGGCGACCCGCTCGGCGACATTCTGAACGATTACGAGTAGGAGGGGAGTGATACATATGGCAGAGAACAAGATTCAGCTCACCAAGGCTGACCGTAAGAAGGTTTGCTTCCGTCATCAGTTCCTTCAGGGCTCGTGGAACTACGAGCGTATGCAGAACGGCGGCTGGTGCTTCGCAATGATCCCTGCGATCAAGAAGCTCTACACCAGCAAGGATGACCAGATTGCCGCTCTTAAGCGCCACCTGGAGTTCTATAACACCCACCCCTATGTTTCCGCCCCCGTCATTGGCGTTACCCTCGCTCTCGAGGAGGAGCGCGCCAACGGTGCCCCGATTGACGACGTCGCCATTCAGGGCGTCAAGGTCGGTATGATGGGCCCGCTCGCCGGCGTCGGCGACCCCGCCTTCTGGTTCACCCTTCGCCCGATTCTGGGTGCTCTGGGCGCTTCCCTGGCCCTGTCCGGCAGCATCGCCGGTCCGCTGCTGTTCTTCTTCGCGTGGAACATCATTCGTTACGCCTTCCTGTGGTACACGCAGGAGTTTGGCTACAAGGTCGGCTCCTCCATCGCCAAGGACCTCTCCGGCGGTCTGATGGGCAAGGTCACCGAGGGTGCTTCCATCCTGGGTATGTTCATCATCGGCGCCCTGGTCGAGCGCTGGGTGTCCATCTCCTTCACCCCGGTCGTCTCCAAGGTCACGCAGTCTGCTGGCGCCTTTATCGACTGGGCTAACCTGCCCTCCGGTTCTGAGGGTGTCAAGGAAGCACTGACGATGTATAACTCCATCGGTGCTAACGCCCTTGATCAGGTGAAGGTCACCACGCTTCAGGCCAACCTCGATCAGCTCATCCCCGGCCTTGCCGCCGTGTGCCTGACCCTGCTGGTCTGCAAGCTCCTCAAGAAGAAGGTCAGCCCGATCGTCATCATCCTGGCTCTCTTCGCCATCGGCATCATCGGTCGCGTCTGCGGCTTCATGTAAGCACGCTTCGGCTTAAGACCGAGAGTTGCTAGGCAAGGGCTTTTGAGCCATTGAAACGGACCGCACCCGGTGGGTACACTGGATGCGGTCCGATTGTTTTATTTGGAGGGCGAGGCGCGCATGGCGCAATCTCAGAACAGCACGGTCGATCTGGCAACGCCGGCAACCTGCCTGATGGGGCTTACCAGTCACGGTAACGTGATGGTGGGCAATAAGGCGTTTGAGTACTATAACGAGCGTAATCCCGAGGATTATATCCAAATCCCGTGGGACGAGGTCGACTATATTGCCGCCGAGGTTTTGCGCGGCACCAAGAAGATTACGCGTTTTGCCATCTTTACCAAAGAGAATGGCCACTTTACGTTTTCGACGCGCGACGACAAAGAGACGCTTCGTGCTGTCCGCAAGTACGTCGACGAGGATAAGCTTGTGCGTTCGCCCGACTTTATCGATGTGACGGCCAAGGGCGCCAAGAGCATCCCCTCCGTTATCAAAAACCTTTTCCACAAAGGCAAGTAGTCATTAAAGAGCGCCCCCTCAAAGTGGGGCGCAGTCTCCCATGTGGCTCGATCGGGAAAGTGCATCCCAGTTCGAGCGTCGATTCCGGGATGTAGTTTCCGGAACGGGGTCGTTTGGGAAACCGTGTCCCGTTTCGAGCCGAAATTCTGGGTCACAGTTTCCCAGCGAGGTCTCATGGGGAAAGTCTGACCCAGAATTTGCCTGGATAGTGGGACGCACTTTCCGGAGGGCTGTTCCACCGCAACTTCGAAGAGTGGGTATACGCTGCATTACAGCGGCGTAAATCTGCTACACTAATACAACATGCCTCCGTAGCTCAGGGGATAGAGCACCGCTCTCCTAAAGCGGGTGTCGACGGTTCGAATCCGCCCGGGGGCACCAGGAAAATCG
>URVD01000149.1 GCA_900551195.1 uncultured Collinsella sp. | reverse complement strand
TCGTAGAACCGCGTAACTAGTTAGTACATCTTTGCGCCGGCGGGGATGGAGGCGTCGAGCTGGATCAGGTTGAGACGCTCCTCACCATCCTCCTCGTGGATAGCGCTGATGAGCATGCCGCAGCTGGGAATGCCCATCATCTTGCGCGGCGGCAGATTGGTGATGGCGAGCAAGGTCTTGCCGACCAGGTCCTCGGGCTCATAATAACCGTGAATGCCGGAGAGGATGGTACGGTCGGTGCCGGTGCCGTCGTCGAGCGTAAAGTTCAGCAGCTTCTTGGACTTCTTGACGGCCTCGCATGCCTTGACCTTCACGGCGCGGAAGTCGCTCTTGGAGAAGGTATCAAAGTCGACGAACTCCTCAAACAGCGGCTCGACGGCAATCTTGGAATAATCAACCGTGGGCTTGAGCGGCTTGACGAAGGGGCTCGCGGCGTTGCCGGCCTCGGCAGCCTTGGCGGCAGCGGCACCGGACTGGAAACCCTTCTCGGGCTTCATGTGCGGGAACAGTAGCACGTCGCGGATGGAAGCCTGGTTGGTGAGCAGCATGACCACGCGGTCGATACCGATGCCGATGCCGCCCGCAGGAGGCATACCGTACTCGAGGGCGCGCACGTAGTCCTCGTCGTACTCCATGGCCTCGTCGTCGCCGCCAGCCTTCTCGGCCATCTGGGCGGCAAAGCGCTCGGCCTGGTCGACCGGGTCGTTGAGCTCGGAGAACGCGTTGGCGTACTCGTGACCGGCGATAACCAGCTCAAAGCGATGCGTCAGGCGCGGATCGTCCTCAAAGCGCTTGGCAAGCGGGCTGACCTCGATGGGGTAATCGCACACGAACGTGGGGTTGACGATGGTGTCCTCGCCCAGCTCATCGTAAATCTCGGCGATGATCTTGCCAGCAGTCCACTCGGGCTTAATCTCCAGGCCCTTCTCGCGCGCGGCGGCAGCAAGCTCCTCGACCGGCGTGTCGATGGTGACCTGCTTGCCGAGCACGTCGGAGACGATGTCGGTCATGGGACGGCTGGCCCACTCACCAGAAAGGTCGATGGCCTGGCCCTGGTACTCGATAACCTCGGGGTTGCCGATGGCCTTGTTAGCCGCCTTGATGACACCCTGGGCGAGCGCCTTCATGCCCTCGAGGTCGGAGAAGGCACGGTAGGCCTCCATCGTGGTGAACTCGGGGTTGTGGGTAAGGTCCATGCCCTCGTTACGGAAGATACGGCCGATCTCGAACACGCGCTCAAAACCGCCGACGATGCAGCGCTTGAGGTGCAGCTCGGTGGCAATACGCAGGTAGCACTCCTGATCGAGCGCGTTGAAGTGCGTGATGAACGGCTTGGCAGTAGCGCCGCCCTGGATGGTCTGCAAGATGGGGGTCTCGACCTCCATGTAGCCGTCGGACTCCATAAAACGACGGAAGGTGGAGAGAATCTGCGAACGCTTACGGAAGGTCTCGCGAACGTCGTCGTTGGCGATCAGGTCGACATAGCGCTGGCGATAGCGGGTCTCCTTGTCGGAGAGGCCGTGGAACTTCTCGGGCAGCGGACGAACGGCCTTGGCAAGCAGGGTCGCACTCTTAGGGGCAACGGAAAGCTGGCCGCGCTGGGTGCGCACGACCACGCCGGTCACGCCCAGGATATCGCCAAGGTCGAGGGCCTTGAGCGTGTTCCAAGCGGTCTCGTCCATGTCATTGATGCGGCAGAACAGCTGAATCTCGGCAGTCGCATCGCGCACGACGATGAACATAATCTTGCCCTGACCGCGCTTGGCGACCACACGGCCGGCGATCTTCACGACGTCCTCGGTGTCCTCGCCATCGGCAAGCTCGGCGTACTTAGCCTCGATATCGGCAACGTAGTCCTCAAGCTCAGAGTGCTCGGGATAGGGGTCCTGGCCCGCCTCGAACAGGGCGGCGCGCTTGGCCAGGCGGGTGGCGCGCTCGTCGTTGAGCGTCGATGCCTGATCTGCGGCGTTCTGGTTCTCTGCCATAAGTTAGCTCCTCAAACTAAAACGCTCCCCAGGATTCGGTCCCAGGGAGCGAAAACATACCTTTACGCGGGACCGTGGTCTAGCGTGCAATCTTGGCGATGGTGTAGACGCGGGTCTTGCCGGAAGGCGTAACGACCTCGACGGAGTCGCCCTCGCCGTGACCGATGATGGCGTGGCCGACCGGAGACTCGTTGGAAATCTTGTGCTCGAGCGAGTTGGTCTCGGTGGTACCGACGAGCGTGACTTCCATGACCTCACCGTTGGGATCAATCAGAGAAACGGTGGAACCGATGGAGACGGTCAGATCACCTGTGGTGGCAGCAACCTGAGCGTTGGCGAGGATGGCCTGGATCTCGGCAATACGAGCGGCGTTCTGGGCCTGCTTGTCCTTAGCGGCGTCGTACTCGGAGTTCTCCGAAAGGTCGCCGAACGCGCGGGCTTCCTTGATGTCCTCGACGATCTCCTTGGCGTAATCGCCCTCACGCCAAGCGAGCTCCTCGACGAGCTTCTGGCGGCCCTCAGCGGTCAGTACGATCTGGCTTGCGTCCATACGGATATCTCCCCAACTCTGATCAAACAATCAACTGTCAACAAAACGAAAAAGACCGGCTAGCCTGCGGGCAAGCCGGTCAGGTGCTCACCCCAAAGGGATGGGACTACTCTGCGTCCGCGTCGCTGTCCTCTGCCTTCTTTTGCTTGGCAGCAGCGAGCTTGGCCTCGAGCTCAGCGATCTCCTTGTCCTCCTCGGACTGCTCGACCACGACCTCCTCGGCCTGCTTGGTCTCGGCCTTATCGTCGCCCTCCATACCCTCGCGGATATTCTTGACGGTAGAGCCGAGGGACTTGCCGAGCTTCGGCAGGTTCTTGGGCCCGAAGATAATCAGGACAACGACGAGAATAATGATGAGCTCAGGAGCCCTCAGTCCAAACATGTAGACCTCCACAATACAGCGAGACAAGCTCGAATGAGTATACCGCGGGTATCGCGGTATCACAACAATAGCTAAAAAAAGGGACCGCAAGAAGCGGTCCCTCCTCATGCTCTGGTCGGGTTGACTGGATTTGAACCAGCGACCCCTGCGTCCCGAACGCAGTGCTCTACCAAACTGAGCCACAACCCGTTAGCTCGACTATAGTAACAAAGATTTTCGCCGCGTGCTAGAGAAATTTTTACTTCTTTGGCGCTTCAATGCGAACCGTGTTGGGAATGAGCTCCGTCGCGCAGGACCACCAGCCGTTTTGCAGGGCAGCGTCGGCAAGCCTTTCGGCCGTGGCGGCGGTGTCGCAAATGGCAAACGAGCAGGCGCCCGATCCACACACATCTACAGCAACCGTGCCGTCCTGTTTACGCAGCCAATCGAGAACCGTTTGAATCTGCGGCTCCATCTGTGCGGAAATGACGCCCAGGTTGTTATGGATGAGTGCATATGCCGTCTCGGCATCACCGGCACGCAAGGCAGAAGCTATCGCGCCGGGCTTGTCCGCAGGCACCGGGGCCTCGTCAAAACGTCGATAGGCTTCAATTGTCGAAACGCTTGCCTCGCGCGGCTTGACCAACACGACGGGTGTTGCGGGCAGCACGGGATACTCAGTTGCCAGCACGTCTCCCCCACCTACGTAGAACGAAGGGCTCGCGTGCAAAAAGAACGGGACGTCAGCACCAATGCCCCGCGCAATGTCGTCGAGCGCGGGGTCGGAGCGATCAATTCCCCAGAGCTCCGCCAAGGCGACAATGACCGCGGCCGCATCCGTCGAGGGACCGCCCAAGCCGGCGCACAATGGAATGCGCTTCTCAATCGTCACGCAGATGCTTGCCTCGCGACCATAATGCTCGGCCATAGCAACCGCAGCCCGATACGCCGTATTCTTTTGCATGGGAAAGTCGGATGCCGGAATCGTCTGGACGGTCAGCGCCTGCGCCGGCGTAACCGTCACGGTATCGGAAAGACCGACAGCTGCCATCAGGGAATCGACCCTGTGGTAGCCGCGGTCATCGCGCTCGGTATGAACCCCCAAGTAGAGGTTAATCTTTGCCGGCGCGGAAAGAGTCAGGGACCGATCGGTCACCGCTAGTGCTCCTCGAGCTGATTGCCGAGCGGGGTAAAGATATGCTCGCCGCTCTCGGGGTCGAACAGCTCGACCTGACCGGTGAGGACATCGATATACTGGTAGGACTGACGCGACTTGCGCCCGCGACGTTCGTCAACCTCGACGATAAAGACGGCGGGGTGGACGCTCTTGATGGTGCCCATGCGCTCGACGACGCGGGTGCGGCCCATGTTGGCCTTCACCTTAACGCGATCGCCCACCATATCGGTCAGCTTCTCGTGGATGTCGTCGACGTGATTGACTTCCATCTCTTCCATGAACAGGGCCTCCAGAAGGTGCAATTCAAAAAGGGGATAATACCCCTAAGATAGACAAAACTCTAATACTATAGCACCCTGCTGCCGCCATACGCAAGTAGCTAAATAAACCCCGTCCCAAATACGTACCAGACGACAACCTCGCATGACCAGTTGTTACGCGGTTTGGTAAAACCGCGTAACCTAAAGGTTGTCCGTGTCCAAGACGATGGTGAATGGGCCGTCGTTGACCAAGTCGACTTTCATATCGGCGCCAAAGATGCCGTGCGCCACGTGTTCGACATCTT
>URVD01000148.1 GCA_900551195.1 uncultured Collinsella sp. | reverse complement strand
TTTTAGCACTTTTACCAACCCGCGCACCCTCTGCTCAAGCCTGCCCAAAACCCGCCGTATAGTTCCCTCACGGCCCGCATCCGGCGGGTCGATTCGTTACCACGGTCGTGCGCGTAAGCGCATGGAAGGGGAAGTATCGTGAGCGATTGCAAGAGGGTTTACCGTTTTGGAACCGACGCCCAGGGCACCTGTGTCACCGAGGGCGACAAGTCCATGAACTTCGTGCTTGGCGGCAAAGGCGCAAACCTTGCCGAGATGAGCCGCATCGGCCTGCCGGTTCCCGGTGGCTTTACCATTACCTGCCAGACTTGTGTCGAGTACTCCGGTGCCGGCAACGTGTGGCCCGAGGGCGCACTCGATGAGATCGTTGCCGCCGAGGCGGACCTCGAGGCCCGTTGCGGCAAGAAACTCGGCGATGCCTCCGATCCGCTGCTCGTGTCGGTTCGCTCGGGCGCTCCGTTCTCCATGCCCGGTATGATGGACACAGTCCTCAACCTGGGCCTCAATGACGATTCCGTTCAGGGCCTTATCGCCCAGACGCAAAACCCGCGTTTTGCCTGGGATAGCTACCGCCGCTTTATCCAGATGTTCTCCAACGTCGTCATGGGCGTCGACGCCGATCTATTCGAGAACGCCCTGACCCAGGCCCGCCTGGTCGCCGGCGTTCGTGTCGATTCCGAGCTTTCGGCCGAGGACCTGCAGGGGCTCGTCGAGACCTTCAAGGGGATCTTCTCCGACAACGTCGAGGCCGCCCTGTACCCCGAGCTCGAGGTTGTTGACGGCAAGCCTGTCTTCCCGCACGATCCGGAGCTCCAGCTGCGCCTTGCCATCCAGGCCGTCTTTGGCAGCTGGATGAACGAGCGCGCCTGCATCTACCGCAAGCAGCATGGTATCTCCGACGAACTCGGCACCGCCGTCAACGTTCAGGCTATGGCCTTTGGCAATAAGGGCGAGACCTCCGCGACCGGCGTCGCCTTCACGCGCAACCCGGCCGACGGCACCAAGGAGTTTTACGGCGACTTTCTGGTTAACGCCCAGGGCGAGGACGTCGTCGCCGGCATCCGCAATACCGAGCCCATCGCCGACCTCAAGACCACCCCGGGCCTCGAGTCTGCAGGTGAGGAGCTCGAGCGCGTGTTCCTGACCCTCGAGGATCATTATCGCGATATGTGCGATATCGAGTTCACCATCGAACAGGGCAAGCTCTGGATGCTCCAGACCCGCGTGGGCAAGCGTACCGCCACGGCCGCCCTGCGCATCGCCATCGAGATGGTCGAGGAGGGCCTGATCACGCGCGAGGAAGCCGTGGGGCGCATCGACCCCGCACAGCTCGATCAGCTCCTGCACCCGCAGTTCGATGCCTCCAAGAAGTATGAGGCACTTGCTACCGGCCTTAACGCCAGCCCCGGTGCCGCCGTGGGCGAGGTTGTGTTCTCGAGCGATGACGCCGTCGCGCGCGCCAACGAGGGTCACAAGGTTATCCTGGTTCGCTGGGAGACCAACCCCGACGATCTGAAGGGCATGGTCGCTGCCGAGGGCATCCTCACCAGCCATGGTGGCAAGACGAGCCACGCGGCCGTTATCGCCCGCGGCATGGGTACACCCTGCGTCTGCGGTGTCGAGCGCTTCCACATCGACGCCGCCGAGAAGGTCGTGCACATCGATGGCAGCGACCGCGTACTGCACGAGGGCGATGTCATCTCCATCGACGGTACCCAGGGCATCGTCGTCGATGGCGCTGTCGATTTGGTCTCCGCTGAACTCACCGGCGATCTGGACACCATCCTGTCCTGGGCCGACGAGATTCGCCTGGACGAGACCTGTGGCCACGCCAACCATGTGCGCGTCAACGCCGACAACCCCGAGGATGCCGAGCTCGCTCTTGAGTTTGGCGCCGAGGCCATCGGTCTGTGCCGCACCGAGCACATGTTCCTGGGCGATCGCAAGAACATCATCCAGAGCTTTATCCTGTCTGACGATGAGGCCGTGAAGCAGCAGGCCCTGGCCGACCTGCTCAAGGTCCAGACCGAGGACTTCCTAGCCATGTTCAAGACCATGTCCGGTCGCGATGTGGTCGTTCGCCTGCTTGATCCGCCGCTGCACGAGTTCCTGGATAATCCTCGCGAGCTCGAGGTCGCCATCACCAAGAAGGAGGCCGCCGGCGCTCCCGAGGAGGAGCTCACTGCCCTGCGCGCCCGCCTGCGTCGCATCGACGGCATGGTCGAGTCCAACCCCATGCTGGGCTTGCGCGGCGTGCGCCTGTCCGTCGTCTTTGGCGATCTGCCGCTCATGCAGGTCCGCGCCGTGGCCACGGCTGCTGCCCGCCTTATCAAGGATGGTGTCGACCCGCGCCCCGAGATCATGGTTCCGCTCGTTTCCATCACGGCAGAGCATGTCCAGACCCGCGAGGTCATCGAGCGCGTGATCGCAGAGGTTTCAGCCGAGGAAGGCGTCGAGCTCAATATTCCCGTGGGCACGATGCTCGAGCTGCCGCGCGCCTGCATGGTCGCCGACGAGATCGCCCATCACGCAGATTTCTTCTGCTTTGGCACCAACGACCTCACGCAGACGACCTTCGGCTTCTCTCGTGACGATGCCGAGGCCAAGTTCATCCCGCTGTACATGCACAAGAAGATCCTGAAGGACAACCCCTTCGAGACCATCGACACGGCGGTGCTGGAGCTCGTGCGCTTGGCCGTCGAGAAGGGCCGCGCCACCAATCCCGACATGCACTTTGGCGTGTGCGGCGAGCACGGCGGCGACCCCAAGTCCATCAAGGGCCTGTTTAACGTGGCCGACGTGGACTATGTGTCCTGCTCGCCCTACCGCGTGCCCCTCGCGCGCCTAGCTGCCGCCCAGGCCAAGCTCGAGGCCAAGCGTTCCGCCTAGCGTTTAGCGTTTAGACGCCTAGCGTAGCCCCCCCCCTTCATACCGCCCGTCTCATTCGTGAAGCGGGCGGTTATCATGTGCGGGTTTTGTCTTTTTGTCTGCGCAAAAAATTGTTCTTGCAGCAGAAACCCGCGCGTGTATACTCGAATACGTTTGTTCAACTACGTGCCGGCCAAGGTGGTACGGCACCTCTAGAAGAGTAAGGAATTGCACATGGATTACATCCGCGCAATCGAGCGTCAGCAGATCCGCGAGGACATTCCTCAGGTTCGCGTCGCCGACAACGTCAAGGTTTACTACCGCATTAAGGAAGGCGACCGCGAGCGCATCCAGGTTTTCCAGGGCGACGTCATCCGCATGGCCGGCGCCGGTGCCCGCGAGACCTTCACCGTCCGCAAGATGTCCTTCGGTGTCGGTGTTGAGCGTACCTTCCCGCTTCACAGCCCCAAGATCGCCAAGCTCGAGGTCGTTCGCCATGGTCGCGTCCGTCGCGCCAAGCTGTACTACCTCCGCGACAAGGTGGGCAAGGCTGCTCGCATCCCCGAGAAGCGCTAAGAAGATCGCAGCGTCTGTCCACTCGTTTGGACACAAGGGTCACCTTCGGGTGGCCCTTCTTTTTATCTGATTTGCATGCAAGGAGGGCCTGGTATGGCCAATATGACGAGCTCGGTTTCGGCATCGCAGGTTGCCGGTGAGTTGGCGAGCGCCACGTTCGAGGAGATTCCCGCCCTCGTGGAGCATTATCGCGAGGACCCGCGCCAGCAGGTGATCAAGGCTTGCGAGCGTGCCCTTAAGCGTCATGCCAAGGAGCTTGCCGAGCGCGAGCGCGTCAACGGCATGTATCAGCTTATGCATGAGCTCGGCGGTGATGGTTTGGTCGTGGGCGTCGACGAGGTGGGTCGCGGATCGGTGGCCGGTCCTTTGACGGTATGCGCCGTCTGCCTTCCTATGGAGCCGCGCGTCTGGGGCATCAACGATTCCAAAAAGCTCACGCCGGCGCGCCGCGAGTTGCTCTCAGTGAAGATTGCCGAGGTGGCGACGGCAATTGGTTTTTGCCATATCGCGCCTAAGGATATCGATGAGATGGGCATGGCCCGTGCTATCCGTACCGCCGTTGCGGGCGCCGTGGCCGATACGGGGCTCGAGCCCGATTGCGTGCTTATGGACGGTAACCCCTTGGGCGCCGTTCCCAACGAGCGCGACGTGGTGAAGGGCGATGCCAAGATCGCCTGTATCGCCGCGGCGTCCATCATGGCCAAGGTCACGCGTGATGAGATGATGGTCGAGTACGATGCCGAGTATCCCGAGTACCATTTGGCCGAATCGAAAGGCTACGCAAGCCCCGAGCACATCGAGGCCATTCGCAAACATGGACTTTGTCCGCTGCACCGCGTGAGCTTTTGCGGAAACTTTCTGCAGACTGAGCGCCTTTTCTAGGTCAATTGTGGAGACAGGGACCTCAGGGGTTTTATAAACCTGCTGGTAGCGGGCCGTATGCAACACCATTGCTGCGTACGGCCCGTTTTTTGACGGCATTTGGTCAGCTTTTGGTTTGCTTCCGGTACTTACCCGCACGAAAGGTGCCCTCATCATCGGGGCAATGCAGCGTGCGGGAAAGGAGACCCCATGAGTGCCGCAAGCAAAAAGAGCAAGACGCAGCAGCTCAAGGAGCGTTGGGAAAACGGCGAGCTCGACTGCGGGGCGATGACGCCTGAGTTTATCAAGGGACTCAGTCCCCGCGTATTGAATTTTTCACGCTGGTAA
>URVD01000147.1 GCA_900551195.1 uncultured Collinsella sp. | reverse complement strand
AGTTTGTGTCGGTGGGCTCGCTTGCCGCGGCCATCGGTCTTCCCATCGCTGTCTGCGCGGTCTTTCCGTACAGCAGCCTGGGACTTAAGTTTTGCATGGCGCTGATCGGCATTACTGTGGTGTGGGCGCATCGTGCGAACATCAAAAAGCTCATGACGGGTAAGGAGTCCAAGCTCTCGTTTACCAAGCGCGTCACCGAGCCCGACGATAAGTAGGAGAGAGTCATGAATGTTGCGCTGATTGGCTCCGGCTCCTGGGGAACCGCCGTCGCGGGCCTTGCCGCCGCGCGGGCCGAGCGCGTGACCATGTGGGCCCACAGCGAGCAGACGGCCTCCGGCATTAACGGCGAGCACCGCAACCCCCGCTACCTTGTGGGCTACAAGCTGCCCGGCAACGTCGTCGCCACGACGGACCTGGCGCAGGCGCTCGACGGTGCCGAGGCCATCATCTTTGCCGTTCCTTCGACGCACCTTCGCAGCGTATGTCATCAGGCAGCACCCTTCATCGCCGCCGATACCCCGGTGCTCTGCCTCACGAAGGGCATTGAGCCCGAGTCCGGCCTGCTCATGAGCGAGGTCATTGCCAGCGAGATCGGCAACGAGGCGCGCGTGGCGGCGCTCTCCGGCCCCAACCATGCCGAGGAGATCTGCCGCGGCGGGCTTTCTGCCGCCGTCATCGCCAGCAAAGACCCGCAGATAGGGGAGACCTTTAAGGACCTGCTCCTATCCACGGCCTTCCGCATCTACCTGTCGCAGGACATGACCGGCGTCGAGGTTTGCGGTGCCATGAAAAACGTTATCGCCATCGTGTGCGGCATCTCCGCCGGCACCGGTGCCGGCGACAATACGCTTGCCCTTATCATGACGCGCGGCCTGGCCGAGATCAGCCGTCTGGTGCACGCCCGCGGCGGTCAAGCTATGACCTGCATGGGACTCGCCGGCATGGGCGACCTCATTGCCACCTGCACCTCGGAGCATTCGCGCAACCGCACCTTTGGCTACGAGTTTGCCCACGGCGTGTCACTCAACGAGTATCAGACGCGCACGCATATGGTGGTCGAAGGCGCCGTCGCGGCCCGCAGCGTCAGCGAACTCGCCCGTTCACTGGGCGTAGACATTCCGCTCACCTTTGCCGTGGAGCAAACGCTCTACAACGGTGTTACTTTGGATAGGGCGCTCGAGATTCTTACCGACCGTGTCCCTTCTCAAGAGTTCTACGGACTCACCGACTAGCGCAGAAAGGCTACTACCATGGGTTCCATCAAAATCGCTCCGTCCGTCCTTTCGGCCGATATGGCCAACCTCAAGGGCGAGCTCGACAAGATCGCCGGTGCCGACTACGTGCACTTCGACGTTATGGACGGTCACTTTACCGGCAACCTCACCTTTGGCGTCGACATCCTCAAGGCTGTCAAGCGCTCCACCGATGTACCGGTCGACGCGCACCTGATGGTGTCGAACCCCGACGAGACGGTCGATTGGTACGCCGACGCCGGTGCCGACATGATCACCGTGCACTACGAGGCCTCCACGCACCTGCACCGCACGCTCACGCATCTGCAGCAGCGCGGCGTCAAGGCCGGTGTGGTACTCAACCCCGCCACCCCCGTCTGCGTGCTCGAGAGCATCATCGAAGTTGTCGACATGGTGCTGCTCATGAGCGTGAACCCCGGCTTTGGCGGCCAGAGCTTTATCCCGGGGACTATCGCCAAGCTCCACGAGCTCAAGGCCATGTGCGAGCGCCACGGCGTGTCGCCCATGATTGAGGTCGACGGCGGCATTTCTTCCAAGAACATTGCCGAAGTCGTCAAGGCCGGCGCCAACGTGCTCGTGGCCGGTTCCGCTGTATTTAAGTCCGAAGATCCCGCCGCTGAGGTTGCGCTGCTGCAGAAGCTGGGCAACGAGGCTGCACAGGAGGCATAAACCCTTATGACCGCAGGTCAAAACCGCATACCCGTGAATCTTGACTATGCCGCCTCGACGCCCATGCGCGCCGAGGCGCTCCTTGCGCAGCGCGAGTACGACGACAGCGAGCTTGCCGGCGTCAACCCCAACTCGCTGCATTCGCTCGGCCGCAAGGCCGCTGCGCGCCTGGAAGTGGCGCGTCGCGAGATCGCCCATAGCTTTGGCGCGCGCGTTCGCCCGTCCGAGATCATCCTTACCAACGGCGGCACCGAGGCCAACCAGCTGGCGCTGCTCGGTCTTGCCGAGGGTGCTCGTCAGCGCGATCGCAAGCGCGATCGTGTAATCGTTTCGGCCATCGAGCACGATTCGATTCTGGACAACCTGCCGCTGCTGCGTGCCGCCGGCTTTACCGTCGACTTGGTGCAGCCCTGCCGCATGGGCTACATTGAGCCTGCCACGCTTGTCGAACTGCTCGGCAACGACGTGGCGCTCGTGAGCATCATGGTTGCCAACAACGAGACCGGCGTGGCGCAGCCCATCCGCGAGCTTGCCGCGGCCGCACATGCTGCCGGCGCCCTGTTTCATACCGATGCCATCCAAGGGTACTTGCATATTCCGCTCGATGTCACCGAGCTGGGCGTCGATGCTATGACCGTTGCCGCGCACAAGATCGGCGGCCCCGTGGCATCCGGCGCGCTCTACCTTAAGAGCCGCACGCCGCTGCGCCCGCGCATCTTTGGCGGCGGACAGGAGGCCGGTCTTCGTGCCGGCACGCAGGACCTGCGTACACAGCTTGCTTTTGCCGCTGCCGCTTCCGCGCTGTTGCCGAACGTGGCCCAGGAGCGCGCGACGCTGCAGGTCTTATCCGATAAGCTCTACGCCACGCTTACGGCTCATCCGCGTATTCATGCCACCATGGGCGACTACGCACAGGCCGATCGTCTGCCGGGCATGGTTTCCATCTACGTCGACGGCATGGACTCCGAGGAGCTCATCATCAAGCTAGACGCCGCCGGCTTTGAGGTATCGGCCGGTTCTGCCTGCTCGAGCGGCAGCATGGACCCGAGCCATGTGCTCAGCGCCATGGGCATTGGTCGCGAGCAGGCACTAGGTGCACTGCGCATTTCCTTTGACGACCGCGTGAATCCGGACGATCTGGACGAGTTTGCCCAGACGCTGCTCTCGATCGTGGGTGCCGCATGATCGTCGCCGAGCTTGAACGTGCGCTGCTGGCGCGCTACCCCAAGATGGACGCCGAGGGCTGGGATCATGTTGGGCTATCTGTGGGAGATCCCGCTGCTGAGATCACCGGTGTTGCCTGCGCGCTCGATGCGACCGAAGCTAATGTTCTCCGCGCCCAAGAAGCCGGTGCAAACGTGCTGCTGACGCATCATCCTGTCTATATCAAGGCGCCCGAGGCGTTTTGTCCAGCGGATACCACTCGCCCCCAGTGCAGCGCGGCACTCTATGAGGCGGCCCGTTGCGGCGTGAGCATCATATCGCTCCACACCAACCTGGACCGCTCGCACGAAGCCCGTGTCTGCCTGAGCGAGCTGCTGGGTGCCGCACCCGTGAGCTCACTGGAGCACGTGGACGACCCCGAGGCAACCGGCCTGGGCGCGCTTGCAACGCTCAACGACCCGTACACGCTGCGCGATCTTGCCACCCGTGCTGCCACGGCCTTCGGCAGCGACCCGCGTGTGTGGGGCGAAGCCGATCGCCCGTGCCGCACCGTCGCCATTTTGGGCGGCTCCCTGGGCGACTTTGGAGAGCTCGCCATCGCCGCGAGCGCGGACGTTGTCGTGACGGGCGAGGCGGGATACCACGTGGCGCAAGACCTTGCCTTGCGCGGGCTGTCGGTGATCTTGCTCGGCCACGACCGCTCCGAGGAACCGTTCGTTGATATATTGATGAACTCTGCAGTTGACGCCGGGGTCGACCCCCGTCATGCGATTAAAATACTGAACCCTTGCCAATGGTGGACTGTGACAAAAGGAGAGAACTTATGAGCGCCGGCGCTACGCTACTCAAGCTGCAACAGATCGATTTGGAGCTCGCCCGTAACAAGAGCGAACTTGCCAATATGCCGGAGCTCAAGGAGCTCGCTTCCAAGCGCAAGACCTATGTGAAGCTCAAGTCCGAGATGACCAAGCTCTACGCCCAGCGCAAGGATCTGGACATTGAGCTCGACGATCTCAACACCACCGAGATTCAGACCAACAACGCCATCGAGGCTGCCAAGAAGCGCCACGTCGACGGCTCCGACTACCGCGAGGTTCAGGACCTGGAGAACGAGCTCGCCACCCTGGCCAAGCGTCTGGACAAGATCGAGCACACCCGCAAGGACGTCGTTGTCGCCCATAAGGAGGCGCTCGACCGCGAGGCTCGCGCGCAGGCTATCATCGCCAAGTTCGAGGAGGGCGTGAAGGCAGATACCAAGGCTGCCCGCGCCAAGGCCGCCGACCTCCAGGCACAGATTGATGCCGCCATCAAGGAGCGCACCGCGCTTGCCGCCACACTGCCGGCCGACGTGCTCACCGATTACGAGCGTCTGCTCAAGCAGTTCCGCGGCCTGGCCGTCGAGACCATCAAGGGCAACATCCCCACGGTCTGCCACACTGCGCTGCAGGCGTCGTCCATGAGCGACCTCAACCACGACGGCAGTGAGATTACGCACTGCCCGTACTGCCACCGCCTGCTCGTGCTCCCCAGCAAGGAAGCCTAACGATGACGGCGGCACCCAACAATTCAATGCAACTTGAGGGAAAAACGATCCTGCTGGGCATTACCGGCGGG
>URVD01000146.1 GCA_900551195.1 uncultured Collinsella sp. | reverse complement strand
AAAATGGTTCATTTTGTCCCGACACGAGCTATGCCCCCTCGTTTGGTACACTTAAAGGTACTGGACAAGTGAAGAGATGGGGGAGAACGTGCTCAAGTTCGGTACCTACGTCCGTGTTGGAAACGCGGCCGAAGCCTATGAGCTCTTACAGAAGAACCGCAACAACAAGATTGTGGGCGGTGGCATTTGGATGCGTCTGGGTTCGCGTCGCGTGGCGACGGCGATTGACCTTTCGGCCTGCGGACTCGATCAGATCGAGGAGACCGAGACCGAGTTTCGCATCGGTGCCATGTGCACCCTGCGTCAGCTCGAGCGTCATGCCGGGCTCAACGCGCTTGTCAACAATGTCTTCGAGTTCGCCGTTCACGATATCGTGGGCGTGCAGCTGCGCAATACCGCCACGGTGGGTGGCAGCATCTACGGCCGCTTTGGTTTTTCGGACGTGCTCTCCGCCTTCCTCGCGCTCGATTCCTATGTTGAGCTGACGGGCGCCGGCCGCGTGCCGCTCGCGGAGTTCGTGCGGATGGGTTACGTGCGCGACGTGATCGAGCGCGTCGTAGTCGTCAAGCACGACTACCGCGCGAGCTACGAGGCCGTACGCAAGGCTGCGACCGACTTCCCCTCGCTGAACGTCACCGCCGCCTGGTGGGACAACACTTGGCACGTCACCGTGGGCGCCCGCCCGCTGCGCGCGACCCTGCTGCAGGGCGAGGCGTGCGGCCCGGTGAACGAGCATCCTTCCGAGGACGAGCTTCGCGCCCTTGCTGCATCCGTGCGTGCCCTGAGCTACGGAACCAACCTGTGGGGCTCGGCCGACTACCGCCGCCGCATCTCTGCCCCGCTCGCCATCCAGGCCGTGCGCCGCGCCGCCGGCATCGAGCTTTCGGCCGCGCTTGCCCGCGAGCTCGAGACCGTGCAGATCCCTAAGTTTGCCACGGACGAGTATTCCTGCCGCCGCGTGCCCGGCGTCGATTCTAGCGAGGTGCGCTAATGGCTGCCAAACTCATCGATCTTTCCTTTACGCTCAACGGCCGTAAGGTCAAGGTTCAGATTGCCCCCGACACCATGCTCTTTGCACTGTTGCGCGAGCAGGGTTGTGCGTCGGTGCGCTGCGCCTGTGAGACCACCAACTGCGGCCTGTGCACGGTGTGGCTCGACGGCGACCCGGTGCTGAGCTGCTCGGTTCCCGCCGCGCGCGTCGAGGGCCGCTCCATCACCACGCTCGAGGGCCTCAAAGCCGAGTCCGAGGCGCTTGCCCGTGCGATGGCTGCCGAAGGCGCCGAGCAGTGCGGTTTTTGCGCCCCCGGCCTCATCATGAACGTGCTGGCGCTTGCACGCGCCGCCAAGGAGGACCCGAGCCTCGTCGCCACGCGCGAGGAACTCTCACGCCAGCTCGCCGGCAACCTCTGCCGTTGCAGCGGCTATGAGAGCCAGCTGCGCGCCATCGTCCGCTTTCTTAACGAGTCCGGCGTGCATGTGGGCTTTGAGATGCCCGAGCTGCCGGTCAACGACACCAGCTGCGACGGTGTCTCGTACAAGCAGATCACCCATAAGCAGCCCAAGAAGGACTCGAAGGCGCTGCTCGAGGGCCGTCCCGTCTACACGGGCGATATGGTGCCCGCCGGCGCCCTGATCGTCAAACTCAAGCGCAGCCCCTATGCCCGCGCCAAGATCCGCTCCATCGATACGTCGCGCGCCCTGAAGGTGCCCGGCGTCGTGGGCGTCTACACCTACGAGGACGTGCCCAAGCGCCGCTTTACTATCGCCGGTCAGAGCTATCCGCAGCCGAGTCCCTACGACCGCCTGATTCTCGAGAACCTTGTGCGCTACCAAAACGAGGAGGTGGCGATCGTCGCCGCCGAGACCGAGGAGGCTGCCGACAAGGCGCTCAAGCTCATCAAGGTCGACTACGAGGTGCTTGAGCCCCTGCTCGACTTTACCCAGGCACTCGATAACGATATCGTGGTCCACCCCGAGGGCGACGTGACCTTTATGTTCCCGCAGGGCGGCAATGTCCCGCGCAACCTGGTGTGCAGCGGTACCAGCGATTTTGGCGACCTGGACGAGGCCTTCGCCCAGAGCGACATCGTCTTTGAGCGCACCTACACCAGCCAGGCCACGCAGACCGCGCCCATGGAGACCTTCCGCGCCTTCGCGACGACCGACGCGTTTGGGCGCATCTCCGTGACCACCTCGACGCAGGTGCCCTTCCACGTGCGCCGCATGGTCGCGCAGTCGCTCGACATTCCGCAGTCGCAGGTGCAGGTCATTAAGCCGCGCATCGGCGGCGGCTTTGGCTCCAAGCAGACGGGCTGCTGCGAGATCTTCGTGGCGTTCGTCACCCAGCAGACTGGCCGTCCGAGCTACTGCTGCTACACCCGCGAGGAGACCATCACCGCGGGCAACTCGCGCCACCAGATGCAGATGACCGTCAAGTTGGGCGCCATGAACGACGGCACCATCACGGCCATCGACCTGCACACGCTGTCCAACGCCGGAGCGTACGGCGAGCACGCCACCACGACGATCGGCCTTTCGGGCCACAAGAGCCTGCCCATCTACAACCATGTGAAGGCGAGCCGCTTTAGGTGGGACGCCGTCTACACCAACACCAACCGCGGCGGCGCGTATCGCGGCTACGGTGCCACCCAGGGCCAGTTTGCCGTGGAGAGTGCCGTCAACGAGCTCGCCGACATGCTGCACATGGACCCCGCCGACCTGCGCCTTAAGAACATCGTGCGCGAGGGCGAGATCATGCCGCAGTACTACAACGAAAAGCTCAACGCCTGCGCACTCGACCGCTGCCTGCTGCGCGCGATGGACATGATCGGTTGGCGCGACAAGCCGCTGGCCGTCGACCTGGGCGACCGCGTGCGTGCTCTGGGCTGTGCGCTCACCATGCAGGGCTCGGGCATTTCCAATGTCGACATCGCCGGCATCGATATGCGCCTGGAAGAGGACGGCTTCATTACCATCGGCACCGGCGCCACCGATAACGGCATGGGCGTCGACACGATCCTGGCGCAGATTGCCGCCGAGGAGCTGGGCGTGGAGAGCTCGCTGATCGTGGTGCGCGGCGTGGACACCGACGTCTCGCCGTTCGACGCCGGCTCGTACGCGAGCTCGGGCACGTACGTGACGGGTCTGGCGGCCAAGAACGCTGCGACCGAGCTGCGCGAGAAGATCTGCGCCAAGGCCGCCCAGATGTGGGACGTGGACGCCGCCGACGTGGTCTTCGACGGCCAGTACGTGCGCCTGTCCGACGAGCGTGCCGCTCGTGAGCAGAACCGCTACCTCACACTGCGCGACTTTGCCAACCTGTGCGTCAAGAACATCGCTGGCGGCGACGCACTGACCTCGCATGCTTCTGCCTGCCTGCCCGTTTCTCCTCCGCCGTTTATGGCCGGCATTGCCGAGGTCGAGGTCGACAAGGCCACCGGCAAGGTGACTGTGGTGGACTACGCGGCGGCCGTCGACTGCGGCACCGTGATCAACGAGGCACTCGCGCGCGTCCAGGCCGAGGGCGGCATTGCCCAGGGTATCGGCCACGCGCTCTACGAGATCGTCGAGCACGACGACCGCGGCCGCCTGCGCACCGGCAACTTTATGAGCTATAAGCTGCCCACGCGCTTGGATATCGGCAGCATTCGCGTGGCCTTTGAGCCGAGCTACGAGCCGACGGGTCCTTTTGGTGCCAAGTCGATCGGCGAGGTCGTCATCAACACGCCGCTCGCCGCTGTTGCATCGGCCGTGGCACACGCCACCGGCCACCAGGTGCGCTCGCTGCCGATCACGCCCGAGAAGGCCCTGCTGGGGGAGTAGCGGGTCAGCGAACAAGTCGTAATTGGCGGGGCAGGGCAACTCGTCCCGCCTTTTGCACTCGTGGTGAGGTCGTGAGCCTGTAAAACGTGTGCGTGCGCTTGTCGTTCGTATCTGCTATCATTCCTAGTCTGTGCGCTCATGCGGGCGTGGCGGAATTGGTAGACGCGCCAGATTTAGGTTCTGGTGGGATTCCCGTGAAGGTTCGAGTCCTTTCGCCCGCACCAACGCACCTGCGTCGGCTTCGGCCGTCGCGACACTTTGTTGCATAAAGGTACCAGCACCTCAGATAAGCTGGGCAGTATGAGGAGGAACGTGTTGAACATCACCGCTTCTGACGTCAAGGACGCCAAGCTCACCGCTACGGTCACCATCCCGGCCGCCGACGTCGACGCCGCGATCAAGAAGGCCTACAAGGACACCGCCAAGAAGTACCGCTTCCCGGGCTTCCGTGCCGGTAAGGCTCCCCGTCCGGTCATCGACTCTGCTCTTGGCGCCGAGGCTACCCTCGCTCAGGCCACCAACGACCTGATCGCCGCCAACGAGCCCGCCGTCCTCAACGAGCTGGACATCGTCCCCACCAAGAGCGGTGACTACAAGGAGCTCGACCTCGCCAAGGATCACGAGGACTACACCTACACCGTCGAGTTCTCCCTGCGTCCTGCTGCCGAGCTCTCCTCCTTCGACGCCGTCGAGATCGAGATGCCCCCTGCGGAGGTCACCGAGTCCGAGATCAACAACCAGGTCGAGATGCTCCTCAACTACCGTGCCACCTTCGAGGACGTCGTGGGTCGCGCCGTCGAGGCCGAGGACTATGTCACCGTCGACCTCAAGGCCGTCGAGAACGCCGACAACTTCGCCGCCGAGGGCCGTATGCTCATCCGCGGGTAGCGACAGCAACCCC
>URVD01000145.1 GCA_900551195.1 uncultured Collinsella sp. | reverse complement strand
CCCCCGCTGTTTGACGAATGCATAAACAGCGGGAGAGGCGATAGCTGGATGAATATCATACCAATGTGGATTTACTTCTTTCGGCGGTGAATCACGTTGATGGCGTAACCGACGAGCATGGCCAAGACGATGACAATAAAGCCGATCAGGGGATTGTCGTTCATGGGGTCCTCCTATTTTCCGAGCGGTGAGAATTCGTCGACGATGAGGTCGAGGCATTGCGGAAGCGCGCGGGCTCCAAAGACGCCCGAATTGCTGGAGATAATCTCGCCATCGAACTGCATGCCCAGCGACGGGGTGCAGGTGATCTTGGCTTCCTTGGTCTGGATGATCTTGAACTGCGGGCGCCCGAGTACCTTGCCGGCGGGGTCAAGCGCAGCGGTGATCACAGTAGGCAGCAGCTGCACGGTGCGCACGGGTTCTATGACCGCAATGTCGACCATGCCATCGTTCATGCGGCAGTCGGGGAACAGGTTGATGTCGTTTTGGATGACCGAGGTGTTGCCGGCCATGCAGCAGATGCCGTCGAGCTCCTCGACAATGCCGTCATGCTCAATCGTAAAGTGCGCCACCGTGGGGTTGGGCGTGGCGAGCGCAGAGAGGAAGTAGGCGATCTCGCCGATGTCGTTTTTGGTGGGGGCGGCCTTCATCATGATCTCGGCGTCGAAGCCCGAGCCGGCGATGATGATAAAGCCGTGGCGCTTCTCGTTGCCGTCCTCGTCGAGCCAAAAGAGCTCGCCCATGTCGACTTTGACCGTGCGACCGGCACGGCAGGCCTTGGCGAGCGCCGCCGCCTCAGGGGCATTGCCGATGTTGTTGAAGAACAGGCAGGCCGTACCGGAGGGGAAGATGAGCGTGGGGACACCGCATCCGCGCATCTGATCGAGCACGTTGGAGACGGTGCCGTCGCCGCCCGAAACGACCACGCGATCAAACTCGCGCACGTCTGCCACGGCGTCCTCGGGCTCCATGCCATCGCCGATAAAGCGCATCACGACCTCGTCGCCGCCTTGCGCGAGGGCGTGCGTGAATGCGTAGATTTCATCTGAGCTGGGGCCCGATGCCGGGTTGTGGATGATAAGGCAGCGCATACTTACGTTCCCGTTCTGTGACTAACCGAGTATAGTTGTAAGGCAATACCGATATCCTACCCGTGTTTTTCGGGCCTAACCTTATTCGATGGGTTGATATGTACATTTCCACACATCAGGCTCTACTCGACTTTTGCCAGCGCGCCCGTGAGTTTGACGCGATTGCCGTCGATACCGAGTTTTTGCGCGAGCGCACGTTCCATCCGCGCCTGTGTTTGGTTCAGATTGCCACCCCTGCCGAGAGCGTCGCGGTCGACCCTCTGGTGATCGACGACCTGTCGCCGCTGGCCGAGCTTATGGCCGACGAGAGCGTGACCAAAGTCTTCCACGCCTGCTCGCAGGATATGGAGGTTATGCTCCATACCGTGGGCGTGCTGCCGCGTCCGATTTTTGACACGCAGGTGGCCGCCGCCTTTTTGGGCGAACGCCAGCAGATTTCCTACGGCGCGCTCGTGCAGACGTTTTGCGGCGTCTCGCTGCCCAAGACCGAGTCGCTGACCGACTGGTCGCGTCGCCCGCTGACCGACAAACAGATCGAGTACGCGATCGATGACGTCAAGTACCTGATCGTCGCCTTTACCGAGATGATGAGCCGCCTGCGCGAGCTGGGCCGCGTGGACTGGGTGCTCGACGAGCTGCGCCCGCTGGCTGACGAGTCGCACTATCGCGCCGATCGCCACGAGGCGTTCCGTAAGGTCAAACGCATCAATTCGTGCAGCCGTCACCAGTTGGGCATCGCGCGCGAGCTCGCCGCCTGGCGCGAGGACCGCGCCGAGCGCCGCAACATCCCGCGCAAGTGGGTCATGTCCGACGATACGCTGCTGGCGCTCGTTAAGCGCAATCCCGTGCGCGTTGAGGAGTTCCGTAGCATTCGCGGTACCGACCAGTTGGGGGAGCGCGACGTGGACGGCGCGCTCATGGCCATCAAGCGCGGTGCGAGCTGCCCGCACGATCGCCTGCCGCTCATGGTGCGCGGGCATCGCCAGATTTCGCCGGAGCTTGAGAGCGTGACGGACCTGATGTATGCGCTTATTCGCTTGGTTGCCGAGCGCTCGGGGGTGGCGACCTCGGTCATTGCCTCGCGCGATGACCTGGCCGATTACATCGAGCATCCTGAGCAAAGCCCCCTGCGCGAAGGCTGGCGTTTTGAGCTTGTGGGTTCGCGCCTGGACGATCTGCTTTCCGGCAATATGGGGCTCACCGTGAAGGACGGAAAGATTGAGTTGTTATAGGGAAGCCTAGTCTGCTGAGTGGGTAGAATGCCTCCAACGTGTAACTCGATTCGGAGGAATTCGTATGCCCTACTACTATGGATACGGCTTTGGCATCGACCCGCTGTACCTGCTGGTTGTGCTTGTCTGCACGGTGCTTGGCCTTGCCGCACAGAACTATATCAATTCGACGTACAAGACGTGGTCCAAGGTTCGCTCGGACGGCGACACGGGCGCTGCGGTCGCGCGCCGCATGCTCGACGCCAACGGCTGCAATGCCGTGGGTATCAAGGGCGTCGCTGGTGAGCTTACCGACCACTACAACCCGCAGGACAACAATCTGTATCTGTCGGATTCCAACCGTTCGGGCGGCTCGGTCGCAAGCGTTGCTGTCGCTTGTCACGAGGCAGGCCATGCCGCTCAGCGTCAAAGCGGCTATACCATGATGAAGGTACGTACCGTCCTCGTGCCGGTCGTCAACTTTACCCAGAACACCTGGACCGTCGTGCTGCTCATGGGCCTGTTTATGAACATCGCGGGACTCACGACCATCGCGCTGATCTTCTTCTCGTTTAGCGTGCTGTTCCAGCTCGTTACGCTGCCGGTCGAGATTGATGCCAGCCGCCGCGCCGTGGCGTACATCGAGCAGTCGGGCATGAGCTCCAAGCAGGTCAACGGTGCCAAGAAGGTGCTGACGGCCGCCGCGCTTACCTATGTGGCTGCGGCGCTCACCTCGATTATTCAGCTGCTCTATCTTATGGCTCGCTACAACAGAAACTCCAACCGATAACAAATTGGGTCGCTGGGCGCCGCGGGAATTTGTGTCCCCGCGGCGCTGTACTATGTGTTGGACTTGAATTTGCGCAGGGCCAGAGCCTTTGTGCACGATGACGAAAGGAGGCTGCGTGGCAGGCTGGAATCTAACCGGCAATGCCGTTTCCGCCGAGTTCGACGGTTCGGACGAGCAAGAGCGTAAAGAGCTCAGCGTGAGCCAGGCGGTAGAGATCGCCGCCGGTGCGCTCGATGCTATTCCGCAACTGACCGTCCTGGGCGAGGTCACGGGTTTCCGTGGTCCCAATGCCCGAAGCGGCCACTGCTACTTCCAAATCAAGGACGACTCGGCGGCCGTCGACTGTATCATCTGGAAGGGCGCCTACCTTAAGCGCACCTTCGATTTGCGCGATGGCATGCAGGTGAGCTTTAAGGGCAGCTTCAATCTCTATAAGGCCACGGGCCGCATGAGCTTTGTCGCTCGCTCGTTTTCGCTGGCGGGGGAGGGTCTGCTGCGTCAACAGGTGGCGCAGTTGGCCGAAAAGCTACGCCGCGAGGGACTGATGGACGAGTCCCGCAAACGCCGCATCCCGGTGTTTTGCTCCCGCGTGGCGGTCGTCACCTCGCTTTCCGGTGCGGTAATCGACGACGTCAAGCGTACGCTGCGCCGTCGCAACCCGCTCGTCGAGCTTGTCTGCGTGGGCGCCAAGGTTCAAGGCGAGGGTGCGCCGGCCGAGCTCATTGATGGCTTGCGCCGCGCCGCTTCCATTACGCCGGCGCCCGACTGTATTTTGCTGGTGCGCGGCGGCGGCTCCTTTGAGGACCTCATGACCTTTAATGACGAGGAGCTTGCCCGCGCGGTGGCGGCTTGTCCTGTGCCCGTGGTGACCGGCATTGGCCATGAGCCCGATACCTCGATTTGCGACATGGTGAGCGACCGTCGCGCCTCCACGCCAACGGCAGCGGCAGAATCGGTGGCGCCGGCTATGACGGAGTTGGCCGATGTGCTCGAGGCGCGCCATCAGCGTCTGGGTGCCGCGATGGCATCGATGATTGGGTCGGCCCAGGTCGACCTGGAGATGCTCGATCAGCGCGGTCGCCGTGCCTGGGATACCTATACGGCTCGCTTGGGTGATGCGCTCGATGCCGCTGCGTGTCGCCCGTGCCTCAACGACCCCACATTTATGGTCGAGCGTCGCGAATCGGAGCTTGCGCTGACTGCCGATCGCCTGTCGGGCGCCATAGTACGCTCGGTCGGGACATTCCGCTCCAACTTTGAGCGCTTGCCCGAGCGTCTGATTACAAGCACCTCGGGGCTCGATGGTAAGCGCCATGCGCTCACGCTTGCGAGTTCCCGCCTAGAGCATCAAGGGCGCACGATGCTCAGCAAGCCAGCGTCCGACCTGAGCCGTGCGGCAGCGTCGCTCGATGCCCTGTCGCCGCTCAAAGTGCTTGCTCGCGGCTATTCCATCGCGTACAGCGATGATGGTGTGGCTACGAGTGCCAAGACCTTTAAGCCTGGCGACGCCATTCGCGTGCGCATGGCAGACGGCAACGTGGCAGCAACGGTCGATACGGTCGAGTAGACCGCGTTTCGCAGTGATAGACCCTTAGGAAAGGAAACAGATATGGCAGAGAAGACCCCGGTCGCTTAATCTCCCTGCCGAAAAGTGCGGAAACGATAAACTCCGCCTTGGTCGCCTTG